>CAMCZJ010000107.1 GCA_945886995.1 Asaia bogorensis | reverse complement strand
CCAGGTATCGCCGCCAGCGCGCACTGTCGCACCGCCGGTGGATTTGGCGAGCATGTAAGTGTCATAGGCCCAATGCACCGTATTCGGCGTGCAAGCACGGCCAGTCATATCCGATGTGGCGGTAGAGGTTGGGATGGTGACCTTGTTCTTCTCACGCGTGAGTTCCGCAACCGCCAGCGCCACGGAAGAAGCGGCCAGGCTGAGTGTCATATCCACGCCGTCACGGTCATACCATTGGCGCGCAATATTCAACGCAACATCGGGTCGGTTCTGGTGATCCGCCACAACGGTTTCCACATTGAAGCCACGCTGGCCGAATTCCTGAACGGCAAGGCGGGCGCAGGCAACCGTGGTTGGGCCGTTAATGTCACGAAAAGTGCCCGACATATCAGTCAGAATACCAATCTTGATGGTATTCGCCGCTTGCGCGCGCGCACTGCGCCAGGGCAACCCGCCCAGCGCCGCAGCGCCGCCAGTAGCGGCCAGAATGGAGCGTCTTTCAATCGTCATGGTGTTTCCCTTCTTCTCCCTGTTGGCTTTTCGAAGCCTGAGACGGTCGCCTCATACCCCAGACGCCGGCTAAAATCCATGCCTATTCCGCCGCCATTCGGCTTGCTGGCGGGCGGAAGGCCGGGATCACATGCTGGGCGAAAAGCGTCAGGCTGCGCAGGATTTTCTCATGCCCGTAATAGGGCGGATAATGCAGCAGCAGGCTGGTCATGCCCGTCCGTGCCTGCAGGGCGCGGAGCTTCGCAATCACGGTGGCCGGACTGCCATGCAAAAGCGTCGTTTCGGCCAAGACGCCATAATCCAGCGCCTGTCCTTTTTCGGAGACCGTGCCAAGATAGCCGCTGGTGCCGGCACTGTTGAAATTGCGGATGTGTTTGAGAATGTGTTCTTCGGTATCCGCCTGCGCCTGTTCATCGGTTTCCGCCACATAGACCATGCGCGCAATATCAATATGGCCCGCCGCTGGGTTGTCGCGCTGCGGCACGGGCGCGGTGGCTAGTGCTTCGCGATAGATCTTGGCTTGCCCGGCAAGAGTATCAATCCCAGGTAGAGTGCTCAGCATCAGCCCGAAGCCATTGCGCCCGGCATAGGCGATGGACCGATCGGTCCCGCCCGCCATATAAAGCGGCGGATGCGGAAGCTGGACCGGTACGGGCAGCATTTCATATTGCCCTTCCACCTTGCCCTTGAAGAACTTTCCCTCATGCGTCCAGCGCCGGCGATGGAAGCCATCGAAAATCAGCTTGACGCTTTCTTCCACAATATCGCGCCGCGCCTCAAAATCCTTGCCCAGACCTTCAAACTCATAAGGCCGATAACCGCTGCCCAGGCCCAGCATGACACGGCCATTGGACAGCACATCCACGAAAGCGGTGTTCTCCACAACCCGGATCGGGTCATACAATGGCAGCGTGATCACGCCAGCGGCAAGCTTGATGCGGCTGGTCCGCGCCGCAAGGTAGGACATATACACAAAGCAATCCGGCATAATGCCGTAAGTCGTGCTGAAGTGATGTTCAGCGATCCAGGCCGTATCATACCCAAGCGCTTCGGCGCGCAGAATTTCCTCAGTGGTGCGCGCGGTGACACCCTGATGCGGATAGGGTTCTTCCACCGGATTGGGGTGGCTGGTCATCAGAATACCGAATTCCATTATTGCTTCCTCCTTCCCCTATGCTTTTGGTGCTATCAGCCGCCGGCTTCCTTGGGCGTGGCGCGCACTTCAACGCCCGCCAGTTTTTCCATATGCTGGATTGTGGAAACGAAATCCTCCGGCCCGGAACCCATGGCCAAAGCCATGGAAAGATACTGCCGCGCGGCTGGCCCCATGAACATGGGCACACCAAAGCGTTCAGCTTCTTCCAGGCACAGCTTCACATCCTTGTGCATCAACCCCGCGGCAAAGCGCACCGGGAAACCCTGGGCGCGTTCCGTGATGGCCTGCGGCACACGCTTTTCAGACATGAAGGAACGCCCGCTGGAGGCATTCAGCACGTCAAACATCAGCTTGGTATCAAGACCTGCTTTGGCACCCAGCACCATACCTTCCAAACACGCTAATGTATTGCTGGCCAGGATGACGTTGTTCACCAGCTTCATGGTCTGCCCAAGGCCGGGTTCCGCACCCAGGTAGAAGATATTCTGCCCGATCTGCTTGAGCACGGGCTCCACCGCCTTTTGCGACGCGATATCACCCGATGTCATGATGGCGAGCGTACCGGCCTCGGCCCCCGAAACACCGCCGCTGACTGGCCCATCAATCAAATGAATGCCTTTGGCTGCCAAGCCTTCCGCCACGCGCCGCGCAACCGTGGGACCGGTGGTAGAAAGGTCCACCACGATCTTCGCCTTATTGCCATGCACCAACCCATCCGCGCCTAAAGCCACCGCTTCCACCGCCGCTGGTGTCGGCAGGCTGAGCAGCGCCGCATCGCATTGATCGGCGACATCTCGCGCGCTGGTCGCGGCCGTGGCACCCATGGCCGTAAGCGATGCCACCGCCTTCTGATCAAGATCATGCACCACCAGCGCATGGCCGGCCTTCACCAGGCGCCGCGCCATGACGCCACCAATGTTCCCAAGGCCGATGAAACCAAGCTTCATGACATTCCTCATCACCGTTGCGCCGGGCTTGCACGGCCAGCGCTGTTATTTATGGGCAAAGGCTCCGCCCGGAAGCGCCCTCAGTCAAGGGGCGGCTTCAGCGCGTGGAGGGTAATTTCGTGAAATCGCCGAAGCGCATGCTGGGATGGCTGCGCGCATATTGCGGCGGGAAGGCCGCCTGTTCGCGCAGCGCCTCAGCCGCATGCCAGGCCCATCGCGGGTTATAGCTCATGCCCCGGCCAATCGCGATCAGATCCGCCGCACCATCGCGCAACGCCTGATCCGCCTGCGCCGGTTCATTGATGAGCCCAACGGCGATGGTTGGAATACCGGCATCTTCACGAATGCGCCGCGCCATGGGCACCTGATAGCCGGGGCCAAGATCAATCTGCTGATCGGGGCTGCTGCCGCCGGAAGACGCACAGATGAAATCACAGCCAAGCTTCTTCAATTCCTGCGCGAAAACCACGCTATCCTGCAGCGTCCAACCGCCTTCGATCCAATCCGTTGCGGAAACCCGCACACCAAGAGGCTTTTCCTCAGGCCAAACCGCGCGCATGGCGGCGAAGACCTCCAGCGGGAAGCGCATGCGGCCCGTGATATCCCCGCCATATTCATCATTCCGATTATTGGATAGCGGCGACAGGAAGGAATGCAGCAAATAGCCATGCGCCGCATGCAGCTCAATCAAATCAACGCCGAGCGCATCCGTCCGCCTGGTTGCTTGCACAAAGAATTCCTTGATCTCCGCGAGGCCCGGATGGTCCAGCATGCGCGGCGCCGGCCGGCCGGGGAAGGCGATATCGCCGGGGCTGATCGGCTGCCAGCCGCCTTCCTCCGGCCCGATATACTTGCCGCCCATCCAGGGCTGCGCGGTGGAGCCCTTCCGCCCCGAATGCGCCAATTGCATCGCGATTTTCGCCTGGCCATGCTGACGGCAAAACGCCATTACCCGTGCGAGAGATGCCTGCTGCGCGTCATTCCATAAGCCCAGATCGAACCGCCCAACCCGCCCGCGCGGTTCCACCGCCGTTGCCTCAAAAAACATCAGGCCAGCGCCAGAGACCGAGAAATTTCCGTAATGCATCAGGTGCCAATCCGTCGCCTCATTGTCTGGAGTGCCGGAATACTGCGCCATGGGGGAAACCACGATGCGGTTGGGCAGCGTCAGGCCCCGCAGGGTGAAGGGCGAAAAAAGTCGGCTTGGCATTGGCGGTTTCCTCTTTTGGGGGAATACTCGCCCCCGTCCTGCTCGGCGCGCAAGCCCTGGGCTTGGGTTCATGGAGTTTCTGTTAGGTGGCGCGGTCCCCTTGCCGCGCTGGAAAGGGTGGATGCGATGAATGAAATGCGGCGGACCATGCCGACAAACTCCGGCCCGGCATTGACCGAGCCCGATGTGATCATCATCGGCGCCGGCATTTCCGGCCTCTATCAGCTGTATCGCCTACGGGAGCTTGGCTATTCCGTCCAGGTGTTCGAGACCGGCAGCGATCTGGGCGGCACCTGGTATTGGAACCGCTACCCCGGTGCGCGGTTTGATTCGGAAAGCTACACCTATGGCTATTCCTTTTCCGATGAGCTGCTGCAGGAATGGAGCTGGAGCGAGCATTTCGCCCCGCAACCCGAAACACTCCGCTATTTGCAGCATGTGGCGGACCGCTTCGATCTGCGCCGCCATATCCAATTCAATAGCCGTGTTGTCAGCGCGCATTTCAACGAAGCGACGCAGCGCTGGACCGTCACGCTGGATACGGGCGCTGAGCATAACTGCCGCTTCCTGATCACCGCCCTTGGGCCGCTTTCCGCTGATACGCTGCCGCGCATCCCGGGCGTTGATAGCTTCACCGGCCAATCCTTCCATACCTATCGCTGGCCACATGAACCCGTCAGTTTCGCGGGCAAGCGCGTGGCGGTGATTGGCACGGGGGCGACAGGCGTGCAGGTGATCCATACCATTGCGTCTGAGGTGGGTTCCCTCACGGTCTTTCAGCGCACGCCCAATTGGTGCGCGCCTTTGCATAACCGCGCTATCACGGAAGAAGAACAACGCCAGATCAAGGGCAATTACCCGGCGCTTTTCGCGCTGCTGCGCACCACACCCGGCTGCTATATCCATAATTCTGATCCGCGCAGCGTGTTTGAAGTCACGCAAGAAGAACGCGAAGCCTTTTGGGAACAGCGCTACGCCGAACCGGGCTTTGGCATTTGGCAGGCGAATTACCGCGACATTCTGACCGACCCCAAGGCCAATGCGTTGATCAGCGATTTCATCGCGCGCAAGATCCGCCAGCGCGTAAAGGACCCTGCGGTTGCCGAGAAGTTGATCCCGAAGAACCACGGCTTTGGCACGCGTCGCGTACCACTCGAAACCCGCTATTTTGAAGCCTATAATCGCGAGAATGTCCGACTGGTAGATATCAACGAAACCCCGATCGAGCGCATCACGCCGAAGGGCATCAAGACCAGTGACGCCGAATATGAATTCGACATGATCATCTACGCCACGGGCTTTGACGCCATTACCGGCGCTTTTGACCGGATTGAGTTCAAGGGTGTGGGCGGCCAGTGTCTCAAGGATAAATGGGGCGATGGGCCGAAAACCTATCTCGGCCTGCAATCCGCGGGTTTTCCCAATATGCTGACCATTGTCGGGCCGCATAATGCCTCTACCCGCTGCAATATCCCGCGCTGCATTGAACAGAATGTGGAATGGGTGACGGATTTGATGCGCCATGTGCGCGATAACGGCATCAGCCGCTTTGAAGCGACTGATGCCGCAGAAGCCGAATGGTCACACCATATCGAAACCCTGGCCGAGGGCATGCTCTATGCCCAGATCGATTCCTGGGCCACAGGCATCAACCGCAATGTCGAAGGGCGCGATCAGCGGCGTATTCTGCAATATCAGGGCGGCGCGCCGGCCTATCGCGAAAAATGTGATGCGGTTGCCGCGCAGGGCTATGCCGGCATGAAGCTGAGCTGAACCATGCGCCAGAACCCCGTTCGCATCGCGCTACGTAACCGCCAGATGGCGCATGGCATCATGGCAACGGAATTCCTGACACCTGGCCTTTGCCAAATCCTCGGCAATGCAGGTGCAGACTACGTCATTTTCGATATGGAACATGGCGGCATGGGCATTGATGCGATCAAGGCGCAATGCGCTTTCGCGCGCCATGCCGGCGTGGTGCCCTTGGTGCGCGTGACCGGCCATCATTACCACCTAATCGCGCCCATTCTTGATGCCGGCGCCATGGGCATTATGGAACCCATGGTGGAAACGCGCGCCCAGGCGGAAGAACTGGCCGCCTGGTGCCGCTATCGCCCCGAAGGCCGGCGCGGCGTTGGCTTCGGCTATGCGCATGATGACTATAAGGGCCAGGATGTGATCGCCGGCATGAAGGCCGAAAATGACCGCGTCATGGTCATTCCCCTGATTGAAACCGCGAAGGGGATTGAGAATGTTGAAGCAATCATGGCCGTGCCCGGCGTGGATCTGGGTTGGTTCGGCCATTATGATTTGAGCGATTCACTCGGCCTCACAGCGCAATTCGATCACCCTGTGTTCCAAGCCGCGCTCACCCGCTTCCTGAAAGCCTGCGAAGCGGCAGGCAAGCCTGCCGGCGTCTTGGGCGCGGGGATGGAAATGGTGCGCGGTTGGCGCGCGAAGGGGTTTCGCTGCCTCTGCTACGGGTCTGATGTCAGTGTCTTCCAATCCGCCCTCAAGGGTGCCTTGGATACGCTGAAGGGCGAAGCGGGCTAAGCACAATTCATCGAAAAATTGGAAGACGATAATGGAATTCAAGATTGGCACTGAACAGCGGGAAATGATCGCCGCTGTCAGGGAATTGGCGCAAAAAGAATTCAAGCAGGATGCGCCGAAATGGATGGATGGCACCTTTCCCTGGCCGAATATCAAGAAGCTCGCGGGGCTTGGCGTGCTTGGCATGTCCGTGCCGGAAGAATATGGTGGGCTTGGTCTTTCCATTCTCGATTCCGCTTTGATCCTCGAGGAAATTGCCAAGGTGGATTACGTCACCGCCATGGCGGTGCTCGGCGAGGCGGGCGTGCAAACCCGTGTGATTTCCCATTACGCACCAAAAGCCATAAAGGAACGCATCCTGCCCCGCGTGATATCCGGCGATTGCATCCTCTCGATTTGCATGACGGAACCGCATGCCGGCACGGATGTTGCCAATTACCGCACCAACACCAAACGCCATGGCAATCATCTGGTGCTGAATGGCACGAAAACCTTGATCTCCCGCGCTGCGGAAGCCGGCATGTTCGTGGTGTTCACCCGCGTGGATGGCAAGGCGGGGCGCGAAGGGATTGGCTGCGTATTGGTGGAAAAGGGCACACCGGGCCTTTCGGTCACCGGCACCTACCACACAATGGGCGGCGAGAATCTGCACGAAGTGCAATTCAATGATTGCGAATTGCCGCCAGAAAATCTGGTGATTGAAACGGACGGCTTTAAGAAATTGCTGAGCGCCTTCAATACGCAGCACTGCCTCAACCCCAGTATTTCCCTGGGGCTCGCGGAAGGTGCCTTTGATGAGGCGGTGCGCTACGTGAATGACCGCAAGCTGTTTGACAAATCCATCGCCGATTTCCAGGGCATCCGCTGGAAATTCGCCGATATGTTCAAAGATATCGAAGCCGGGCGCGGTTTGCTCTACCGCGCCTGCCTCACCGCCAATCCCTTCCCGGATCCCTTCATGGCAGCAACCGCCAAGGTTTTCTGTAATGAAATGTCGCTGCGTGTCACCAGTGAAGCCGTGCAAGTGCATGGTGGCTACGGCTTCACCGATGAATACCCGGTCTCCCGCCTTTATCGTGGTGCGCGGTATGGCTCGCTTGGTGGCGGGTCTTCAGAATCGCTGCGTGATCTGATCGGCAAGCGCATCCTGGCCGATGCCGGCGGCGTGGATGGGATCATGGGGCTTGATACCTATTGAGAAACCTTGCCGGGCATATCCCGGCTGTGGTTATGCTTGGGCCAATCAACCGGGAGAAAAGCCATGTCCTTGAAGCTTAGCCGTCGCGCCGTGATGGGCGCTGCCGCCCTCGCCCCCTTTGCGGCGCAAGCGCAATCGGATTGGCCCAATCGCCCCATCCGCATTGTAGTGCCCTTCCCGCCCGGTCAGGCCGCCGATATCTTCACCCGGCTGATTGCGGATGAACTTTCCAAGCGCTGGCCGCAGCGCGTGGTAGTGGAAAACCGCGCCGGTGGTGCGGGGGTTCCAGGGGTTGAATCCGCCGCCCGCGCGCCAGCGGATGGCTATACGCTGCTGACAGGTACATCCGGCCCGCTTGGCGTCAACCCATCTGTCATGCCGCGCCTGCCTTATGATGTGGAGAAGGATTTCGCCTTCATCACCAATGTGGTGATGGTGCCGCTATTGGTGATTGCGCATCCCTCCGTTCCCGAACGCACCATTCAGGAATTGGCTGCCAGCGCCAAGGCGCGCCCGGGGCAATTGGATATGGCCTCTGCCGGCCCTGCCACCAGCCAGCACATGGCGGCTGAATTGCTCATGCTGCGCGCCGGCATTCGTTTCAATATCGTGCATTATCGCGGCAGCGGGCCGGCCATTGCCGATGTTATCGCCGGCAATGTGAAGCTGATGACGGATTCCGTCGCCTCTGCCCTGCCGCATATCCAATCCGGCCGCGTGCGCCCGATTGCACTGTGTAGCGCGCGGCGCGTGCCGCAATTGCCAGATGTGCCGACTATCGCGGAAAGCCTTGTGCCTGGCTATGAGGCTGCCGGCTGGTCCGGCCTGGTGGCGCCCGCCGGTACTCCAGCCGAGATCATCAATCGCATCAATGCCGATGTGGTCGCCATTCTCCGCGATCCCGCCATCATCAAAAGGATTGAGGATATGGGCGCGGTGGCAGACCCGCTCACGCCCGATCAATTCGGCCAATTCGTCCGTGCGGAAGTGGCGAAATGGCGCGAAGTGGCGCGCGCGGGGAATGTGAAGCTGGAAGGCTAAAAGCCCTTCAATTCATCGCCATGCCGGCGGAAACGCCATGCAGGCAGGCCATCAATAGCGAAAGCGGCAAGCGCAGGCGCCACCACCAAGCAGGCGCCATGCTGGCCGCCTGCGCTGCGCGATCCGCGAGCGGCAGCAGCGCGAAAATCACCGCGAGCAACAAAAGCCCCGCCTGGGGCGGCAACAGCAGCGCCACCCAGGCCACCAGCATGGGCAGGACGGAAGCTACCAGCCAGCGCGTCAGCGCGGCGCCCTCTGCCTTATTCGCCGCCAAGCCCCACCAGGCGCCGCCAATAAAACTCGCGATCAGCGCGCCATAGGCCGGGCCAGCCTGCAACGCGAAAGCTGCAGCGCCGCCACCCGCCGCCAGCAGCGGCGGCATGGCAAGGCTCGGCAGCAGGCCGGCAGCGCCCAGCAGCAGCGCGGGGCGGGGGATGGAGGCAAAGTACATGGCCCTGCCCTCCCACAATTCAGGCTGTCAGGACAAGCCCCACCCTGGCGCCGCGGCGTTGCTGGGGCCATCTTAGGGCCATGAATATGATCGCCCCCGGCCCCGTGCTGTTCATGCCGGAAAAGCGCCCCGCGCCCCCGGCCACGCGGCGGCTCACCGTCACCGCGCCCTTTGAACCCAATGGCGACCAGCCGCGCGCCATCGGGGAACTCGTCGCTGGCCTGCAGGCTGGCGAACGCGATCAGGTACTGTTGGGTGTGACCGGTTCCGGCAAGACTTTCACCATGGCCAAGGTGATTGAGGCTGTGCAACGCCCAACCCTGATCCTGGCGCCGAATAAAACATTGGCCGCGCAGCTTTATGGGGAGATGAAAAGCTTCTTCCCGGAAAACGCGGTGGAATATTTCGTCTCCTACTATGACTACTACCAGCCGGAAGCCTATGTGCCGCGCACCGACACCTATATCGAAAAGGACGCGCAGATCAACGAACAGATAGACCGCATGCGCCATTCCGCCACACAGTCCCTGCTGGAACGGAATGACGTGGTGATTGTGGCCTCCGTTTCCTGCATCTATGGTATCGGTTCGGTCGAGACCTATTCGCGCATGGTCGTGAAGCTTGAAGCCGGCGGGCAGATTGACCGCGATGTGCTGGTGAAGGGCCTGGTTGAACAGCAATATCGCCGCAACGATAATTTCTTCGCACGCGGCACTTTCCGCATTCGCGGTGAAACCGTGGATTTATGGCCGAGCCATTTGGAAGATCGCGCCTGGCGCGTTTCGCTGTTCGGTGATGAGATTGAAGCGATCCGCGAATTCGATCCGCTGACTGGTGAGATCACCGCGGAGATGGAACGCGTTTCCATCTACGCGAATAGCCACTATGTCACGCCGCGCCCGACGCTGACCCAGGCCATCACGCGCATCAAGGATGAATTGAAGGAACATCTGGCAAAACTACATGCGGAAGGCAAATTGCTGGAAGCGCAGCGGCTGGAACAGCGCACCATCTTTGACATTGAGATGATGGAAACCACCGGTTCCTGCAAAGGTATCGAAAATTACAGCCGTTACCTGACGGGCCGCAATCCTGGCGAACCGCCGCCCACGCTGTTTGAATACCTTCCTGACAACGCTTTGCTGGTCGTGGATGAAAGCCATGTCACGGTGCCGCAGATTGGCGGCATGTATCGCGGCGATTATGCGCGCAAAACCGTGCTTTCCGAATACGGCTTCCGCCTGCCAAGCTGCACGGATAACCGCCCCCTCAAGTTTGAGGAATGGGATACCTACCGCCCGAATTCCATCTTCGTCAGCGCCACCCC
>CAMCZJ010000106.1 GCA_945886995.1 Asaia bogorensis | reverse complement strand
TTGCATTTGTTCTTGCTGTTTTCTTCAGCGACCACGGCCTTCGGCAATCCGGGCCAGGCGAATTACGTCGCCGCCAATGCCGCCTTGGAAGGCTTGGCGCGGCGGCGCCACGCGCAAGGCAAGCCCGCACTTGCAGTCGGGTGGGGGCCAATCGCTGATGCTGGCGTGCTGACGCGCGAAGCTGCCGCGGCGGAAAAACTTGAACGGCTGAGCGGCGCCAAGCCGATCGCCGCACAGGAAGCCCTTGCAGCTTTGCCCGCCTTGATTGCTTGCGGCGCGCCGGTGATTCATCTGGCGCGCATGAATTGGGGCGGGATGCAGGCGGCGCTGCCGATTTTGGCCGAGCCTGCCTATGCGGCACTGGGCGCGCGCATGGCATCGCAGGATACGGATGGCGCGGCTTTGCGCGCACGGCTTTTGGCCATGGCGCCAGAGGCAGCGCGGGCGGAATTGTTGGCACTCGCGCGGGAGGAAATGGCGCGCATCCTGCGCTTGCCGCCCGAAGCGGTGCGCGTGGATCAGCCACTTCCTGGGCTTGGGCTTGATTCGCTTGGTGGCATTGAATTGCGGATGGCTTTGGAACGCCGCCTTGGGATCAGTGTGCCATTAACTGCGGTGACCGAGGATTTGACCTTGGCGTTATTGGTGCAGCGTGTGGCAGGCGTGCTGTTCAAGGATGATGCCGAGGGCGCAACCATCGAAGCGCTGATGGAAACCCATGAACCGGCGGCGGCGCCATGAATAGCGGCTTTGGCCTTTCCGCTGCCGCGCGCGCGGCGCTGCTGGCCCGCCTGACGCGCCGGCGAGAGGATGCGCCGGCACCGGAAGCGCCGCGCGGTTTTCGTGAATTGCCGGGCCAGCGCGAAATGGCGCTGATTCGTGATGCTGCGGCCAGCCTTGCATTGGAAAACCCCTTCTTCCGCGCGCATGAGGGGATAGCCTCTGCCCATAGTGTCATTGCCGGGCGGGAGGTGATCAATTTCGGATCCTATAACTACCTTGGGCTGAATGGTGACGCCCGCGTGCAGGCGGCGGCCAAGGCGGCGATAGACCAGTATGGCGTTTCCGCTTCAGCATCACGCATGGTTTCCGGCGAAAGGCCGCTGCATGGCGCTTTGGAAGCTGCTTTGGCCGCGCATTACCAGGCTCAGGCAGCGCTTGTCTTTGTTTCAGGCCATGCCACGAATGTCACGGTGATTGGGCATATGCTTGGGCCGCGCGATCTGATTGTACATGACGCGGCCATTCATAATTCCTGCACCGAAGGGGCCAGGCTTTCTGGTGCCAAGCGGCTTTCCTTCGCGCATAATGATTGGCGCGCGGCAGATGCAGCGCTTGCCGAAGCACGGCGCGGCGCGCGGCGCGCGCTTTTGGTGATTGAAGGCCATTATTCCATGGATGGCGATATCCCCGATCTGCCGCGCTTCATTGAAATGGCGCGACGCCATGACGCCTGGCTGATGGTGGATGAGGCGCATGCGCTTGGCGTGGTTGGCGCGCGCGGCCATGGCCTGCATGAGCATTTCGGTATTGACCCGAATGAGGTTGATATCTGGATGGGCACGCTTTCCAAAACGCTGTCGGCGTGCGGTGGTTATATCGCCGGCAATGCCAGCCTGATTGAATGGCTGCGCCATTCTGCGCCTGGCTTTGTCTATTCCGTCGGTCTGGCACCCGCGCTGGCGGCGGCGGCTTTGGAAAGCCTTGCCATAATGCAGGCGGAACCAGAGCGTGTGGCGCGGCTGCAAGCCAACGCGGCGCTTTTCCTGGGGCTGGCGCGTGAGGCGGGGTTTGATACGGGCAGCGCCACGGCCCATGCGATTATTCCGGTGATATTGGGGTCTTCGATTGCGGCGGCGCGCTATGCGCAGTTGCTTTTCGCGCGTGGGATCAATGTGCAGCCCATCATCTACCCCGCGGTTGCGGAAAAGGCCGCGCGGTTGCGCTTTTTTCTTTCCAGCGAACATACCGAGGCCGATATCCGCGCCACCATCACCGCACTGATCGCCATTCGTGCGGAGGCGAAAGGGTAAGGCCCGCGCTTGTCACGCGGGCCTCCTTTTATCTTAAAGCTGCTCTTCGTCGCCCCAATCGGCGCTGGCGTCATTGCCGTAATCCGCCGTTGCATCCGGCTGAGCATCCCCACCCCAGGGTGAGGAGGAAGGCACGGCTTCCTGCGCAAAGCCGCCGGCCGAGGCAGCCTGCGCGGCACCGCCGCCGCCAAGCGCGCTCATCAACATATTGCCCAGCATGATGCCGCCCGCGACACCAGCCGCGGTGGCCAAAGCAGTCCCAAGAAAGCCACCACCCGGGCGCTGTTGCAGGGCCTGCGGGTTATGGCCTGGCGGGTAATAGGGCTGCGGGCGCGGCGGCATGGGGGCGGGGCGATTGCCACCGAAAAGCCCACCGAGCATGCCACCCTTCTGCGCCTGGCCTTCTCGCCGCGCTGCTTCCGCTTCCCATTCCAATTGCTGGATGCGGTTATTGGCTTCCACCAGTGCGGCTTCCTGCGCGAAGGCGGATTGCGTGATGCGGTAGCGCGCTTCCGGATAACGCGCGAACAGCTCCCCAATCAGCCGATCCGCGTCAGGGTCCATCGGCGGCAGGCTTGGCTTTTGCGCCGCGCTGGAACCCCAAGGGCCCGAAGGCGCACCCTGCACAGCCGCATTGCCACTGAGCCGTTCCACAAAAGCGGTAATGATCCGCTTTTCCTCATCCGTCATTGTGAAATCCTTCTCCCGACAGTTGGGTCACGGGCGGGTTCGCTCCCACCATCGCGCCCGCGCCGGAATTGGCCCGCCTGTGGGCAGGTTTCAAGCGGGCGTGGCCGTTTGTCTTGGAATTGACATCTGCGCGGCCAATGCCCTGGGGGTTCGCGCTGTGCGAGGCCACAGATAGGCACATGAACCCCGCCGGATGTTCGCCGCCACGCCATCGCAGCCGGTTGGAAATGCGCCAAAGCGAAGGCTATGTCCCCGGCGAGATTCGAACTCACGGCCCCCAGATTAGGAATCTGGTGCTCTATCCTGCTGAGCTACGGGGACATAGCGCGGTGCTTATACCGCACTCCACGCCTGCAGGAAACGGCGCCGCAGCCTTAGCGCCGGCGGAAACGTTCAACCGCGCTCACCAGCGCGGTGCGCAGCCCGGGTTCCAGCGCGGAATGGCCAGCATCGGGGATCACGGTCAGCCGCGCGGAAGGCCAGGCAGCCGCCAGTTCAAAGGCGCTGGTCGCGGGGCAGACCATATCGTAGCGGCCTTGCACAATCTCGGCCTCAATCCCCGCAAGCCGGTCCATGCGGGCAAGCAAGCCTTCGGGTGGCAGGAAAAGATCATGGGCGAAGTAATGCGCCTCAATGCGCGCAAGGCCCAAAGCGGTGCGATCCTGCGCGAAACTCGCCACTGTTTCCGGCGATGGCAATAGGGTGGAACACGACCCCTCATATTGGCTCCAGGCGCGGGCGGCGGGCAGATGCACGGCGGGGTCAGGGTCACACAGCCGGCGCAAATACGCCCCCAGCAGATCGCCGCGTTCTTCGGGCGGCAAATGTTCGCTGAAAGCGGCCCAGGCATCGGGGAAGACGCGGCGGAGCCCATCCAGGAACCACACCACCTCATCCTGCCGGCCAAGGAACACACCGCGCAGCACGCAGCCCAGCACGCGTGATGGGTGTTCCTGCGCGTAAGCCAGCGCGAGGGTTGATCCCCAGGAACCACCAAATAGCAACCAATTTTCAATGCCAAGGAATTGCCGCAGCACTTCAATGTCGCGCACCAGATGGGGTGTGGTATTGTCGCGCAATTCACCAAGCGGTCTGGACCGCCCAGCGCCGCGTTGATCGAAAATGATCACACGCCAATGCTGCGGGTCAAAGAAGCGCCGATGCACCGCCCCTGCGCCAGCCCCTGGCCCGCCATGCAGAAACAGTACCGGCTGGCCGCGGGGATTGCCCACCTGTTCCCAATACATAACGTGCCCGCCTGAAAGCGGCAGGAAGCCGGTTTCATAAGGGGCGATATCGGGGAAAAGGTCTCCGCGCGGCATGGGGTTAGATGTGCCGAAGCGCGCGGCGAAGCGCAATGGTTTTCAAGGGGTCAGCCCTTCAGAAAGCGCGCGATAAAAAACCCATCCATGCCGCCGCGTGCGGCCCAGTAATCCGGGCGGGTACGCAGCGCGCCGGATGGCAGAATGGCCTCGGGCAAGCCAGGCATTTCCTCTGCCCGGATCGGATCAAGCTTCAAGCCAAGGGCAGCGGCTTCGCGCAAATGCGCTTCCCCTTCTTCCGCCTGCAAGGAACAGGTGGCGAAGACCAACCGCCCACCCGGTGCCAGCATGGCGCTCGCCGCTTGCAGCAGGCGCGATTGCAACGCGGCGGCGGTCGCGACATCGCGCGGGCGCTTCAGCCAAGCCACATCCGGGTGGCGGCGAATGGTGCCAGTGGCGGTGCAGGGTGCATCCAGCAGAATGGCATCAAAGGGCGCGGGGGGCTTCCAGCTTGCGGCATCCGCGGTCACGATTTCCGCCTGCAACTGCAGACGCGCCAGATTGTCGCGCAACCGTTCCGCGCGCTTCGCATCACGCTCTACCGCCGTGACTTTGGCGCCCGCCGCGGCAAGCTGCGCCGTTTTGCCGCCGGGCGCCGCGCAAAGATCGGCAATGCGCTCACCCGCGCGCGGCGCCAAAAGCCGCGCGGGCAGGGCGGCGGCAGCGTCCTGCACCCAGAACGCGCCCTCGGCAAAGCCGGGCAGTTCGGTCACGCGGGTGCCGGCTGGCAGGCGATAGGTCCCGCCGGGCAGGGCTTCCGCGCCCTCTGGCGGCGTGGCGCCGGGCTTGACCGAGATATCCAAAGGCGCTGGGCCGCAATGCGCTTCCGCAATGCTGCGCACCTCAGGGCCATAGGCCGCGTGCCAGGCAGACCAAAGCCATGGCGGCGTATCCAGCCGCGCCGCATCAAGCCCTTCCAGCAGCGCTTCCCCTTCCGCCGCCACCTTGCGCAAAACGGCATTCACGAGGCCAGCAAAGGCGCGCGGCGCCAGATCCACGGCGGAGGCCACCGCGGCATGAGAAGGCGTGCCCAGCAGCAGCAATTCCGCGACACCGATCCTAAGCGCATGGCGCGCCGGCGCCGGAGGTTCGCGGCGCAGGAAGGGTTCCAGCACGGCATCAATGCTGCCGAGCCGTCGCAGCACCGTGGCCGCGATGCGATGCGCCGCCGCCCTGTCGCGCGCTTCAAGCCGAGCTGGTAGCGCTTCCAGCGCTTCTTCCAGGGGCCGATGCGCTTCCAGCACGGCATCCAGCACATCGCGTGCAGCGCGCCTGGTGGGCAGGCCGGGCGGGCGCCTTGGCCGGGATGGGGCTTCATTCATCCTGCCTTCATGGCACCCGCGCCACGCCCGTGCTAGATGCCCGGCGCGATGACCCTGGGTAGTTTTCTAGACCGATTGCCTGAAACGCGCCGCCCAGGCTGGTGGCTGGCCTTGCTGTGTCTTTTGGTATGGCTGCCGGGTTTCTTTTCCATCCCGCCCGGGGATCGCGATGAAAGCCGCTTTGCCCAGGCCAGCCGGCAGATGGTGGAAACCGGCGATTACGTGCGGATCAAGCTGGGTGAGGTTGAACGCAACAAGAAACCCGTTGGCATTCATTGGGCGCAAGCCACGACCGTGCATGCGCTTGAGGCGGTCGGCATTCCGGCGCGCGGCGCGATTTGGGCTTATCGCCTTCCGTCGCTGATTGGTGCGCTGCTCGCGGTATTGGCGACCTGCTATCTGGGGCGCGCTTTGGTAGGGCGACGCGCCGCGTTTTTGGCGGCGGCCATGCTGGCACCCTGCATGGTGCTGGTGGTGGAAACCCATATTGCCAAGACCGACGCGGCGTTGCTCGCCAGCATCACGGCGGCGATGCTGCTGATGGGGCGCGCCTATCTGGCGCCGGCGCAATTCACGGCGAAGCAGGCCTTGGGCTTTTGGTTGGCGTTGGGCGCTGGCGTGCTGCTGAAGGGGCCAATTGCGCCCATGGTGCCCTTGCTGGCCGGCATTACGCTTTTGGTGGTTGATCGTCGCGCGCCATGGTTTGGCGCACTCCGCCCGCTTTGGGGCGTGCCTTTGATGATTGCCTGCGCCGCGCCCTGGTTCATCGCCATTGGCATCGCAACCGAGGGGCGGTTTTTCTCTGAGGCCATCGGCGATGACATGCTGAGTAAGGTGGGATCGGGCGAGGAAAGCCATTGGGGACCGCCCGGGTTTTACACTTTCCTGTTCGGCATCACTGCCTTTCCTTCTGCCTGGCTTGTGCTGCGCGCCTTACCGGGCGCCTGGGCGGATCGGCTGAAGCCGCAAACGCGCTTCCTGCTGGGTTGGGCCGTTCCGGTCTGGCTGTTGTTTGAAGCGGTGGCAACGAAACTTCCCCATTACGCGCTGCCCGCTTATCCCGCGCTGATGCTGCTGGCGGCTGCCTGGGCGCTGGATCCGCTGCGCCGGCCCACACCGCGCTGGTTGGCCGCGATTGGTTGGCTGGCGCTGGGCGGTGTCGCGCTTGGCTTGCCCATCGCCGCCATGGCGGCGGCGTTTTATGCCGAAAAGCGCGTGGATGTTTTCGGCCTGATCGGGCTTGGCTTCGGCGCCGCGCTGATCCTTGTTTTGTGGCGTGCGGCGCGCGCCGGGCATTGGGCGCGTGCCGCCCTGCTTGGTGCGGTGCTGAGCCTGCCGGTGTATGCCGCCGTGCTGGAAGGCGTCATTCCGCGCCTGCACTCCGTTTGGGTGTCCCCGCGTCTGGCGGCGGAGGTCCGCGCCATTGCGCCCGGCTTGCGCGACCGGGATTTCGGCGTGGTGGGTTACCATGAACCTTCGCTGCAATTCGCGCTTGGGGGTGGCATTGCGCTGCTCCGTGATGGCGCGGCGGCGGCGGCGTTCTTGGCGGAGAAACCCGGGCGCGTAGTCGCGGTTGCGCATCGGCAGGAAGCCGCCTTTCGCGCATTGGCGGCAGAACGTGGCATCACACCGCGCGATGTTGGTTCTGTCACAGGCCTCAATTACGTGCGCGGGCGCTGGCTCACGCTGCTGATTTTCAAGGTGGATTGAATGTTCGAATGGGTGGCGCGCCAGGTCGCGGAAACCGGGTTGCTTGGCGTGTTTGTGCTGATGGTGGCGGAAAACATCTTCCCGCCCATCCCATCCGAAATCATCATGGCCGCATCGGGCTTCGCCGCCGCACGTGGCGAGATTTCACTGATCGGCACCATCATCGTCGCTGTTCTGGGCACGCTGGTGGGCAATGCCTTCTGGTATGAAATTGGCCGCTGGTTCGGCATGGAGCGCATTCGCCCCTTGGTTGCGCGCTACGGCAAATGGTTCGCCTTTGAAACCGAAGATATGGATCGGGCGGAGCGCACGTTGAAGCGCTGGGGGCCTGTTGCACTGTGCTTTGGGCGCATGTTGCCGGGCATCCGCACCATTATTTCCATCCCCGCCGGCATGGTGCTGATTCCGCGCGGTGTCTTTTATGTCTGGACCGCGATTGGTTCAGCGATTTGGCTGAGTTTCCTTGCTATCGCGGGCTATATGCTGGAAGAACATTACGACAAGGTTCAGGGCTGGGTGGAACCCCTCGCCTGGGTCGTGGTGGGTGGTTCCATCGCGGCTTATGGGCTGCATTTGATCCATGCCTTCCGCCGCGCGCGGCGCCGGCGCAATCAAGCGTAGCGCGACAGCGCCTGTTCCAGCGATCCGAAGGCATTGCCCAAAGCGGCATTCATCGCCGCCGCCGCTTGATCCGAGCGCAAGGCACCACTGGGCAGCGCCGCCGTCCCAGAGCTGAGCATCTGTCCCAGCACGCGGGGTGAGGCTTCGCGTTCGGAAATCAACACGAAATTCAGCTCGGCCTCCGCCTGGCCTTTGGCGCGGTTCGCAACCAGCCGCGTCAATTCGCCTTCCAGCACCAGATCAGCATTGGCGCGGCTGCCTGGCGCCAGCACAGCGGTGAAAAGCCGCGCATCCATCAGCCAGCGGCGCAGCGCTTGTTCCGCTGCCTCGGCGGGTGGCGCGATCCATTCGGCGTAGAAATCAATTTCCTCTGTGCCATCGGGGCGCACACTGCGCAGGCCACGCACATCAAGCGCCGGCGGTGCGCGCAGCGTGCGCAACAGCAAAAGCCGCCGCCCCTTGCCGCGCCAGCCATCCCCCTGCCGGCGTGGTTCCAGCGCGTAGCGGGAAATTTCTTGATAGGGTCGTTCCGGCAGGACCGAACAGGCCGAAGCCAGGAAAGGTACTGTCAGCAGCAGGGCGCGGCGATGCAAGGTTTTCATGTCAGCGGCGTTCCCGATTAGGCGGCGGCGGAGGCGCGCCGAGAAGGGTTTGCGAAGGGTTGCGCCGCAACGCTTCCGTTGTGTCGCGCAGATTGGCGACCGAGGATCGCAAATCACGCATCAGCGGCGACAGATCGGCTTGCAGATCCGTGGTGGTACCGCGCGCGGTCCGCAGCGTCTGTTCCAGCGCGGTCACGGCAGCGGGGATGCGCACCAAGGCTTCGCGTATTTCGCGGCTGGCCAGCAATTCCTGAGCGCTCCGCCCGGCGTCACCAATCTGAGCTATGGCACCGCGCAATTCGCTGGCCGTATCTTCAATCCGCGCCTTGCGGATTTCTGCGCGGAATTCTACCAGAGTTTCGCTGGCTTCACGCAGCGCGGTCGCCACTTCGCCATCGCTGACCTGTCGGCGCAGATCGCCCATCAACCCGGCGGCGTTGTTGATCAAACCTTCAATGTCGAGCGCTTCCAGGCGACGCAGAATCTGCTCTGCGGCGCTGGTCACTTGCGTAATGGTGGAAGGTACGGCGGGTACGTGATCATAACGCGGCGTCCAAGGCACCTGAATGGGCGGGTAGCGCACAGGATCAAGAATATCAATTTCCAGATAGGTAACACCGGTAATCCCTTGGGACGCGATGCGCGCGCGCAAGCCCCCCGCGATCATATCTTCCAGGGAAACAATGCGCGCCACGCGCGTCCTTTCCACGGCGAAACGTATCACCACCAATTGCATCGCAGCGCGATTGGCGCGCGCCTCGGGCAAATCATAGATGGCAGCAGCAAGCGAAATTTCCGTCACGCGTCCAATCTGGACACCGCGAAAGCGCACCGATGCCCCGACATCGAGTCCAACGATGGATTCCCCGACATAGGTCTCAAAGTAATCTGATTTGGTGCCGAATTGCCCTGCCGTCAGGTAAACAACGAAACCAATCGCCAGCGCAATGGCGGAAAGCGCCAGCATGCCGACGCGCAGAAATAGCGTATTGGGCGGTTTTGCCATGTCAGGCAGCCTCTCGCCGGAAGAAGGCGCGTACGGTGGGGTGCGTGCCGTTATCACGCAATTCGCGCGGCTTGCCTGTCGCGATCATGCCTTGCGCTTCCTTATCCAGCATGATGCAGCGATCCCCAATGGCTAGAATGGATTGCAATTCATGGGTCACTACCACGAAGGTGGTGCCGGTGCTGCGCGCAATATCCAGGATCAGCTTGTCCAGCCCGGCTGAGGTGATAGGGTCAAGCCCCGCCGATGGTTCGTCCAAAATCAACAGCGGCGGGTCAAGCGCCATGGCGCGGGCAATGCCAGCACGCTTGGCCATGCCGCCTGAAATCTCAGCGGGGAGCAGCCCCGCCGCATCACCAAGCCCAACCAGGCCAAGCTTGGCCCGTGCCAAAGCTTCCCGCGCGGGGCGTGGCAGATCGGTGTGTTCTTCCAAGGGCAATTCCACGTTTTCCGACAATGTCATATTGCCGAAAAGCGCGCCGGATTGCCACATAACGCCAATTCTTTGCAGCAGTCCAAGCCGGCCTTCCGCATCCGCTTCCGCCAGATCAACGCCCAACATTTCCGCCCGCCCGGCGGCGATGGGCACAATGCCGATCAGCGCCTTGAGCAAGGTGGATTTGCCGCAACCAGAACCGCCCAGAATCACGAAAACTTCACCGCGCTTCACCTCAAAGCTCACATCCTTGAAAATGGTGCGCGGGCCGAAGCTGACGGCCAGGTTCTCCACGCGAATGACGGTTTCGTCGTTCATATGCCAAGCCTGAAAAACAGAATGGCGAAAACGCCATCCATGGCGACAATGGCGACAATGCCGCCCACCACGGCAGCAGTCGCCGCATCACCCACCGCGCGCGGGCCGAAGCCGGCGGAAAGCCCTGCGCGGCAGCCAATGGCCGCAATCACCAGGCCGAAGCAAGCGGATTTGAACAGGCCGCCCATCATATCCCCAAGGCTGAGCCATTGCTGCAATTGGTTGGAAACCGCACTCCACGGGAAGCCCAGGCTTTGCATCACCACGGTCATGCCCGTCAGCCCGGCAAGGTTCATCACCAATGTCAGCACCGGCATCACCAATATCCCAGCCAGGATGCG
>CAMCZJ010000105.1 GCA_945886995.1 Asaia bogorensis | reverse complement strand
AGCAGCTTGGCGCGTTCGCCTTCCAGCATTTTCTCGACCGGAATGCCCGTCCAGCGGCTGACCACGGCGGCAATGCCTTCTTCCGTCACCGCTTCATTAACGAGCTTGGCTTCGCCATTGCCGGCATCAGCCAGTTTCTTTTCAATGCCTGGAATGACGCCATAGAGCAGTTCAGAAGCCTTGGTCAGATCACCGCGGCGCTGCGCCAATTCAACCTCGGTCCGCGCCTTGTCCAATTCTTCCTTGAGCTTCTGGCTTTCAACCACCTCGCCCTTTTCCGCTTCCCAACGCGCGGTCATGGCCGCTGAGCTTTCCTCAAGCTCCGCCAATTCCTTTTCAAGCTTCAGCAGCCGGTCGCGCGATGCCGCGTCATCTTCCTTCTTCAGCGCTTCGCGTTCGATCTTGAGGCGCATGAGGTCGCGGTCAATCGCATCCAATTCCTCAGGCTTGCTGTCCACCTGCATGCGAAGGCGGGATGATGCCTCATCTACCAGGTCAATCGCCTTGTCGGGCAGGAAGCGATCCGTGATGTAGCGGTTGGAAAGTGTCGCCGCCGCCACGAGCGCGCCATCGGCAATGCGCACGCCGTGATGTAGTTCGTATTTCTCCTTAATGCCGCGCAGGATGGAAATGGTGTCCTCGACGCTCGGCTCACCGACAAACACAGGCTGGAAGCGCCGCGCGAGTGCGGCATCTTTCTCCACGTGCTTCCGGTATTCATCAAGCGTGGTCGCACCGATGCAATGCAATTCACCGCGCGCCAAGGCAGGCTTCAGCAGGTTGGAGGCATCCATCGCCCCATCCGCCTTGCCCGCGCCAACCAGCGTGTGCATTTCATCAATGAACAGGATGATTTCGCCTTCCGCCTGCGTGGTTTCCGCCAGCACGGCCTTCAGGCGTTCCTCAAACTCACCGCGATATTTGGCCCCGGCCACCATGGCGCCAAGGTCAAGCGCCATGACGCGCTTTGTCTTGAGCGCTTCCGGCACATCGCCATTGACGATGCGCAGCGCCAGCCCCTCGACAATCGCGGTTTTGCCAACGCCCGGTTCGCCGATCAGCACCGGGTTGTTCTTGGTGCGGCGGGCGAGTACCTGAATGGCGCGGCGAATTTCCTCATCACGGCCAATCACCGGGTCAAGCTTGCCCTGGCGTGCCACTTCCGTGATGTCGCGCGCGTATTTCTTCAGCGCATCGAAACTGTCTTCGGCGTTCTGGCTATTGACCGTGCGGCCCTTGCGTATTTGGCCAATGGCCTTTTCCAGCTTTTCGGGTTCTGCCCCAGCGCCACGCAAGGCGCGGCCCGCATCCCCTTCACTGCCGGCAAGGGCGACCAGCACGCGGTCCTGCGCCACAAAGGCATCACCGGCGCGATTGGCCTGTTCCTGAGCATTGCCCAGGATGCGCACGATATCGGCGGTAAAACTTGGCTGCGCCGCCGCGCCACCGCCGGTCACTTTCGGCAAGCGCGCCATGGCCGCATCCACCATGTTCTTGGCGCGAATCGGATCACCCCCGCCAGAGCGGATCAGGCCGCTGGCGGCCCCTTCCGGGTCATCCAACAGCGCCTTCAGCAGATGCACGGGCGTCACCTGCTGGTGGAATTCGCGAATGGCAATGGTTTGCGCCGCTTGCAGAAAACCGCGGGCGCGGTCGGTAAATTTCTCGATGTTCATGTGGTCCCTCTCCTGAGCGGACGATGCCCCTCGCCCCCGCATGGGCAACGAATGGCACCAGAATACTTGATATGTGGTATCTGAACTTGATCTGCTTCAAGGGGGTGCCCGATGCGTATCGAAAAGATCTACCGCTACCCGGTGAAGGGGCTATCGGCCGAGGCTATGGAAGCCGTGGCGCTGACGCCCGGTGAGATGCTGCCGCATGACCGGCGCTTCGCCCTGGCGCAGGGTGATGCGCCCTTTGATCTGGCGGCGCCCCGCTGGCTTTCCAAGCGGAATTTCGGCTGCCTGATGGCCAATGAACGCCTGGCGCTGCTCCATAGCGCCTTTGACCCGCATGATGGCAGCCTGGCCATCCGCGCCCCCGGCGCCGCCCCTTTCCTAGGGGATACCCGCACGGAAGAAGGCAAGGCCGCCATCGCGCGCTATTTGGCCGATTTCCTGGGCCCGGAAGCGCGCGGCGAACCCCGCTTCATCGAAGCGCCCGGCCATCGCTTTTCCGATGTGGCGATGAAGGTGGTTTCCATTATTGGCCTTGGCAGCCTGCATGCGCTGGAAGCCGAAGCCGGCATGGTGCTGGACCCGCTGCGTTTTCGCGCGAATCTCTACTTCTCCGGCGGGCGGCCCTGGGCGGAATTTGATTGGATCGGCCAGGAAATCCAGATTGGCCAAGTGCGGCTTCGCGTGGTGAAGCGCATTGTGCGTTGTGCGGCGACCGAGGTGAATCCGGATACCGCCAAGCGCGACGCCGACCCACCGCGCGATCTGCGCAGGCATTTCGGACATGCTGATTTGGGGGTGTATGCGGAAGTGCTGGAAGGCGGGCAGATTGCGCTTGGCGATGCGCTGGAACCCATGATCCTTCCGCTGTGATAATGCCTTTATTCTGCCGCTTCGCCTTTGCATAGTAAGCGGGTGAAAGGGGTGACTGCCATGGCCACAAAACTTCATCTACTTGCTTTAGCGGGGCTTGGTTTTGCGGTCTCTGCCATTTCGGCGGCACCGGCGGTGGCTGATCCGCGGCATGGCTATGGCCGGGAACGGGGCTATCATCATTACTATCGCCCGCACCACCATTATCCGCGTGGTCAGGCGGAGGTATTGATCATGCCGCCGCCTGTCTATTACGCGCCGCCGCCGCCCGTTTATTATGCGCCACCCCCGGTTTATTACGCGCCGCCGCCGGCCTATTACGCGCCCGCGCCTTATCCGCGTTATGGCTATTATGGCGGGCCCGGCGTTTCGCTGAACCTGCGCTTCTGAAACTGGGCTTGCGCGCGCGCGCCCTGCGGCGCAATTTCGCGGCCTTATGTGCACGCTGATTTTACTCAACCGGCCAGATCACGAATGGCCGATCCTCATTGCCGCCAATCGGGATGAAAGGGCGGATCGCGCCTGGGATGCGCCGGCGGCTTGGTGGCCTGATTTTCCCGGCGTGATCGGTGGACGAGACCGCAGCGCTGGCGGTAGCTGGATGGCGCTTGGCCCGCATGGCGTGCTGGCAGCCGCACTGAACCGCCCCGGCAGCCTTGGCCCTGCTCCCGGTAAGCGAAGCCGTGGCGAATTGCCCCTTTTGGCAGCCAGCACTGCCAATGCCGAAGCGGCGGCTGAGGCCATCACCCGGCTGGATGCTGGCGCCTGGCGCCCCTTCAACCTGGTGGTCGCGGACCATCAAAACGCCTTCTACATCGAAGCCTTGGGCGAAGGCCGCCCGCGCGCAGCGGCCATGGCGCCCGGCATTTCCATGGTGACTTCCCACCCACCCAATGATGAAAGCCACCCCCGCACGCAGCGCCATTTGCCGCGCTTTCGTGCTGCGGCAGCGCCCGAGCCCGCGCGGGATGATTGGCGCGCCTGGGAAGAACGCCTGGCCGATGACAGCCATGAGGGGGATGTCGCCGCCACGCTGAAAGTGCCGCTGCAGGCGGGGTATGGCACCGTTTCCGCGAGCCTTTTTGGCTTCCACGCGGCGGGTGAAAGGCTTTGGCGCTTTTGCCCCGCGCCACCGGGGGAGGGGGTGTTTCAGCGCTTGGCGCTGACACCTTCGGCTTGAGCCCTTGAATACCCCCGCGCCGCCTGAGGAAGCCGCCAAGCCGCGCCCGATCATTGAGGTCCTGTCACCCTTCAAGCTGGATGAAGCGGCGGAGAGAATGAAGGTGATGGGCTTGGTCAAGGCGCTTTCAGGCCGCTACCAATGCAAACGCTTTGACCGCGCGGGCAAATCATCGGACGGCGTTCTGATCAATGGTACGCGCATTGACGGGCTGTGATGCGGGCGTCCTGGAAGCCCGATAGATTTCGGCTTTGCTGCGCCCGCAGGCAGAAGCACCGGCAATCATCCGCCGCCTGCGGTGTGCAGGGACTTCTGTTTGATGATCTGCATGGGCTACATCCTGCCCTTCACCGTTTGGCAAACCAAGCGGCGCGGGACGCGCATTTGGATCAGACGCAGGCATTCGTCCCGCAGCACAACGCCATCGCAAGTCTTGCGCTTAAATGGGAAGGGTTTCTCGGGGATTTGCGCAATGGGAAACGCCAGAGCCCAGCATTGTGTAAACGAAGGATCGGTCGAAAATCCAGCGTGGTTGATCTGCCTTTCCTGACAGGAGCCTGGCAGGTTAAGCTTCCGGCATGATCAGAATCATCAGTGCAACCAGATTGTCGCGGCAGGATTTCATTAAGGAGTCACCCTTGGGTGCTTCCTTGGGGCGCCTTTCCTTTGACAAAAGAATGACAGCGCGCGTCGCCTTCGAAAACACTACGAGCTTGCCAGCGATCTATAACGCTGCCCTGGATGCCGCCGATGCTGCCGAGATACTGGTTTTTATGCATGATGATGTTTGGATAGAGGATTATTTTTTTGTTGATCGGATCATCAACGCGCTGACTTCCTTCGATATCATGGGCATTGCCGGCAATAAGCGCCGGGTTCCGCGGCAGCCTTCCTGGGCTTTCTTAGCCCCGGCTGAAGGTAAACTGGTTTGGGATGCGCCAGAAAATCTGTCCGGTGCTGTCGCCCATGGCAAGGCGCCTTTCGGCCCTGTCACCTATTTTGGGCCAACCCCCGCGCCATGCGAATTGCTTGATGGTGTACTGCTGGCCGCGCGGCGTGATGCCTTGCGCGCCAAGGCTGTACGTTTTGATCCCCGCTTTGATTTCCATTTTTATGATCTGGATTTCTGCCGCACCGCACGTGCCGCTGGGCTTGCGCTGGGCTGCGAAGCCTTGGCGATCACGCATCGCAGCAATGGTGATTTCGGGTCCGCCGGATGGCGCCGTAATTATGCAACCTACCTTGAAAAATGGGGTGAATAGGGCGCTACATTGCCGCGCTGCTGCCCGGTCTTCACAAGGCGCTGAAATTCGGAAATCATTAAACGCGGCGCATCTGACGCGTCGCTTTTGGGGAAATACCATGATCTCTTCCGAGACTTTTCACCAAAGACTCAAGGCTGGTGGTATCATCGCCGCCCCCGGCGCCCCCGATAGCCTGACCGCGCGGTTGATCGAACAAGCGGGGTTTGAGGCGATTTACATGACCGGCTTTGGTGCCACGGCATCGCGGCTGGGCCGGCCAGATATCGGGCTGCTGAGCCAGACGGAAATGACCACCCATGCGCGGGACATGGCGCGCGCGGTGGGCATCCCGATCATCGCCGATGCCGATACCGGCTATGGCGGCCCGGCCAATATTGCGCGCACCGTCGAAGAATACGCACAAGCCGGTGTTGCGGCCATTCATCTGGAAGATCAGGTGGCGCCGAAGCGCTGCGGGCAATTGGCCGGCATCAGGCTGATTCCGGCGGAAGAAAATGTCCGGCGCCTGAAATGCGCCATCGCTTCCCGCCCCGCGCAAGGCCCCCTGATCATTGGCCGGACAGACGCCATGCCGGCGATTGGCGCCGATGAAGCGGTGCGCCGCGCCCTGATGTATCAGGATGCCGGCGTTGATCTGGTTTTTGTTGATGGGATCAAGAAGATATCTGAAGTTGAGATTGTGGCCCGGCAGGTGCCAGGCCCCAAGGTGGTGAGTATTGTGGATGGCAATGAAACCACCGCCCTCACCATGCGTGACTTGGAAAAAATGGGCTTCGCTGTCGTGTTCTATGCAGTGACAACGCTTTTCACCGCGGCGCGTGCGGTGGCCGATGCGCTTGCGGTGCTGAAGCGCGACGGCACGCCTGCCAAGGCGGCAAGTGCGATGATGAGCTATGCAGATTTCAGCGCGCTTGTTGATCTGCCGCGCTTTCAGGAATTGGATGAGCGTTACGGCTGAAGCGCGCAGCAGGGAAGGGCAGCCGCCCTTTCTTTTGGATAGTCAACAGGGGCGCTAAAGGATCATCGCAATGCTGCCAAGCCATGAACGTTATGCCTACCACCCCTGGTATGATCGCACGCCCTATGCCTGGCCGGGCGGGGCGAAGCTTGCGGTTTACCTTGGCCTCAATCTTGAACATTTTGCTTTTGGTGAGGGGCTTGGTGCTGAATTGGCGCCCGGTGGGCCGCAGCCCGATGTGCTGAATTATGCCTGGCGGGATTACGGCAACCGGGTTGGCGCCTGGCGGCTGCTTGAACTGTTTGATGAATTGCAGATGCCCGCGACCGTGCTGCTGAATAGCGCCATGTATGACTACGCCCCCGCTTTGGTGGCCGCGCATCGCGTGCGGGGCGATGAATTCGCGGGTCATGGGCGCAGCAATTCAGAACGCCAATCCACCCTACGGGAGGCTGAGGAAGCCGCCTTGATTGCCGAAAGCAGCGCTGCCATCGCGAAGCATGAAGGCAAGGCACCGCGCGGCTGGCTTTCCCCCTGGATTGCGGAAAGCAGAACCACGCCTGATCTGCTGATTGAAGCGGGCTATCGCTATACGCTCAATTGGTGCGCGGATGACGCGCCGATCTGGATGCAGACCCGCGCAGGCAAGCTGCTCGCCATTCCCTATCCGCAGGAGGTGAATGATATTCCCTCCATCGTCGGGCGCAAGGATGGCGCGGCATATTTCGCCGATATGATCGTGGATGATTTTGAGGAAAGGCGGCGGCAGATTGCCGATGGCAAGCCGCAGGTCATGGGCATTGCGCTGCATCCCTATCTGGTGGGTCAGCCCTATCGGTTGCGGCATTTGCGCCGCGCGCTTGCCCATATTGCGGCGCGCCGTGATGTTATTTGGATCACGACAGCGGGTGCGATATATGATCACGTGATGACGCTGCCCCCGGGCAGCATTCCGGGAGAATAGCATGCGTCGTTTGCTGGTTGCGGCCCTGCTTGCCCTTGGCGCCTGCGCTACAGAGCCCGGGCCGAATACGCCAAGAACGGTCGGGCAGGTTGATCTCGCGCGCTATGCCGGGCTTTGGCATGAAGCGGCCCGCCTGCCGACCAGCTTTCAGGATAGCAGCCGCGTGCGCTGTGAAGCTGTGACGGCGCAGTATACGCTCCGCCCCGATGGCGCGGTGGATGTGCTGAACCGCTGCCGCAATGCCCTGGCTGATGGGGCGATGCGTAACGCCACCGCGATTGCGCGGAGTGCGAGCCCTGGCAATGACCGCCTGCGCGTTAGCTTCTTCTGGCCCTTCTTTGGCGATTACTGGATCATTGGGCTTGATCCTGACTATCGCTGGGCCGTGGTGGGCGCGCCGCGGCGGGATTACCTTTGGGTGCTATCGCGCGAACCTGTGATGGCGGAGGCGGATTACGCCGCCGCAGTCGCAGTAGCGCGGCGGGAAGGTTTCCCGGTTGAGAAGTTGCAGCGGACCGTGCAGCCCTGAGCTGAAGTTTCTGCCGGTAGTGCCTGCGCGAAGCTAATTTATTGGTTGCATAAAGTGCCCATTAATACAACGCTGGGTTGAAAATATTTCGTTATTCAAATCATGATTGCGATTTGTTTCTTGAACGTTAAAATGAGGCTCTTCATCAGTTATTCTGGTTAAGGCTTTCGCATGTCCGGAACGGCCTACGAGACATATTTCGATGGTACGCCGACGAATGGCGCCAATCCTTGGATTGATAGTCTTGTCGGGGGTGGCGCATGGCGGGATAGCCCTGGGCTATCAAGTTCGGGCGGGCCGGTCACGATTTCTTATACGCTGCAGTCCGGGTGGGATCCCTATGGCCTCGTTCCCGGTTATGCGAGGTCCTGGAATTTTGAAGAAAGTATCGCCGCAGCAGGTTCGTTCAGCGCGTGGGAAGCTGTTGCCAATGTGGATTTCGTTTCTGCATCATCAAGTCAGGCCGATGTGTGGATCTGGTCACTCTACAATTCACAGATTGGCGATGGTTATCTCGGCATAAGCGAGATGCCTGGGTATTCTTCGGGCGAGCCACTCTTCACGGCTTTCAACAACGAGGTCACTTCTTGGGTCGGTAGCGGCCTAGGCAGGGGCGGTTATGCCTTCACTACGTTGCTTCATGAATTGGGTCACCTTTTGGGCCTCGCGCACCCGCATGATGGTGGATATGATTGGGAAGGGACTAATTTTCCTGGTGTTACAGCGGCGTTTGACGACTATGGCGACTACGATCTGAACCAGGGCATTTTCACCATCATGAGTTATAATGATGGCTGGGCGGCGCGCTACCCTAGTCACACCGCCATTGATTACGGTTGGACTGCCACGCCCATGGCGCTTGATATCGCTGCCATCCAAATGATTTATGGCGCCAATACCACCTATGCTTCCGGCAATAACACATACACTTTGCCTACAGCGAATGTTGCCGGCACCTTTTGGTCCTGTATTTGGGATACGGGTGGCGTTGATATCATCAGCAATGCAGGTTCTTCCACCGGCAGCATCATCAATCTGAATGCCGCGCCGCTCACCGGCCCGAATGCGGGCGGCCATGTGTCCTATGTGAATAACATCATTGGGGGCTTTACCATCGCCAATGGCGTGGTGATCGAAAACGCGACCGGCGGTTTCGCCAATGATACGCTCGTCGGTAATGGCGCGCATAATCTGCTGATTGGCAATGCCGGTGTTGATAGCCTCAGCGGGGAAGCAGGTAATGATACGCTGGATGGCGGCGGTGGCGCGGATATTCTGGTTGGTGGTGAAGGGGCGGATCGTTTCCTGATTGATACTGCTTCGGAACAGGTGATCGAAGCCGCCGGCGGTGGTGCGGATACCATCATCGCCTCAGTCAGCTACACCATGCCCGCAAACATCGAGGTACTGATGCTGGGCGATGGCGTTGTGGGGCAAAGCCTTACCGGTGGCAGCGCGAATGACGTGCTGATGGGCAATGCAAACGCCAATAATCTTTTGGGCGGCGCTGGCAATGATACGCTGGATGGCGGTGGCGGCGTTGATACGCTTTCTGGCGGTCAGGGTGCGGACCGTTTCCTGATTGATACCGCTTCGGATCAGGTAATCGAAACCTCTGGTGGCGGTGCGGATACCATCATTTCTTCTGTCAGCTACACAGTTCCCGCGCATGTGGAAGCACTGATGCTGGCTGCGGGCGTATCCGGCCTTAGCCTCACGGGCAGCAGCGGTAGCGATATCCTCATCGGTAATGGTCTTGCGAATAATTTCTTCGGTGGTGCTGGTGATGATGTCATCATGGGGCAGGACATGAGTGTGGCGACGATCCTTGCATTGTTCAGTACTTGGCCGCCGCTATAGCGATTGAGGCGCAGGTTTCTTTGCGCCCGGAATTACAGCGCTGAAACGTGATGAATGCGCCTTAGCAACGTCACCCCAATTCAAAGCTGGTGATCCCGTAAATTTGCTCAATCGGCAGCTTCGGTGCTTGCCCTGCATACATGCGCGCGGTTTCAAAGGCGGGCGCCATGCCTGCGTCACGCGCCATGGTGATTGCCGCTGCATTCGGTTCCGGTACGTCCAGAAAAACCGGACCAGCCGGCGCCTTGGCCAGGAGGGCCGCGAATACTGCGCGCGCCGCTTCCGGTGTTTCGGCGAAAAGCGGGCCGATCTTGGAACCTTCCCGGCACGGGCGCAGCACGCCCAAGGCCCGCAGCCCATCCTTGCCTGGCAAGGCAAGGGCAATATGCCCTGGCGCGGTCAGCCATTGGCGCAAAAAACTCTCGCGCGCGCTTGGAAAAAAGTGGCGATCAAAGGCGGCGATCAGGCTGAAGGGCAGGGCGGTTGCATCCACCGTCTCGGCGCCGAATTGGTCCAGCAAAACAGGCGCGGCCGCGCCGTAGCGAATATTCCGATGCAGCAGGTCAAAGCCGGATTTACGATAATTCGCCTGCTGCGCCACCACGCCATCCAGGCCAATCACGCGCCCTTCCAGCCGCGCCATCGCGGCACGCCACAGCGCCATGCCATAGCCCTTGCCGCGAAAGCCAAGCCGCATGATATAAAAGCCAATAAAACCAAAGCCCGCGCCGTAATCGGTGGCGGAAATGCAGCCAATGGCCTCGCCATCCAATAACGCCACAAGAAACGCGCCTGGATCCGCCGCATGAAAACAGGCGGCATCGGCAAGCCCAGGGTTCCAGCCTTCTGCCGCCGCCCAATCCAGCGCCAGCCCAATTTCAGGCAGCGTCATGGTGCGAATTGCAAGGCTCATTATCCCGCCTCCGCCACCTGGCGCGGGCGCCAAATGGCTTCATGCGTCACCTGCGCAATCGGGCGCGCAGCATTGGCCAGCACCAGCGCTTCAATGGTCACGATGCGGTGGCCCTTGCGTTCGATATTGGCGGTGATGCGCCCGCTTGCGGTCAGCGTTTCACCCAGGCGCGCTTCTGAATGAAAGCGAACTTGGCTTGCAATATGAATCCACGGCCCCAGCACCACATTCTGCGTCAGCAACCAATTGCACATGCGCAAGATCAGGCCCGGATGGGCAA
>CAMCZJ010000104.1 GCA_945886995.1 Asaia bogorensis | reverse complement strand
AGCCGCGCGGCTTTCGGGCCGGCAGGGCAGCCTTTCGCTCGCCAATCATTTGCGGCGCAATGCGGGGCTTGCGCCGGTTGGGATTGCCCTGGTGCAGGAAGCGCTGAAGGCCGGGGCGCAACAAAGCGACCTTGCCGGTTTGATCAAGGCTTTGCCGCTGCAGTTGACTGGTTGTTTCCCGATTGCGCGCGCCATTTCCTCGGCCGGCGGGCTTTCCTGGTCTGAGGTAGATGAGAACCTGATGCTCCGCCGCTTGCCTGGCGTTTTCGCCTGTGGCGAAATGCTGGATTGGGAAGCACCGACGGGTGGCTACTTGCTGCAAGCCTGTTTCAGTACGGGCCGGGCGGCGGGCTTGGCGGCGGTGCGGCGCAAAGGATTGATGTAAACGGCAGACTAGAACTTGTTTTTTGTTGGATGCGATTCAACAACAGGGGATGACCATGGCGGAATTTGACCTTGTAGTGCGTGGCGGAGAGGTTGCGACCGGCTTCGGCACAACGCGGTGCGATATTGGCGTGAAGGATGGGCGTATTGTCGCCCTCGGCGAAAAGCTCGCCGATGGGGCGCGCGTGGTGGATGCCGCCGGCACGCTGGTGCTGCCTGGTGGCGTGGATAGCCATTGCCATATCGAAGAACCCTCTCGTGGTGGCTATGCCAGCACGGGCCTGGCGGAGCCGCCGATAACGGTGAATGAGGAAAGCTTCGCCACCGCCTCCACCGCGGCTTTCGCCGGCGGCACAACCTCTGTCGTGTGCTTCATTCCGCAATGGAAGGGCTATGGCGTTTGGGATCGTTATACGGATTACCGCGCCCGCGCCGCGCGCGGCATGATTGATCATTCCTTCCACCAGATCATCAGCGACCCGACAGATGCTGTGATGGATCAGGAAGTGCCGCGGCTTGTCGCCGAAGGTGTGCGCAGCCTGAAGGTCTTCCTCACCTACGAACCCTTGCATTTGAATGATGCGCAATATCTGCGCGTATTGACCAAGGCACGAACACTCGGCTGCTTGGTGACGGTGCATTGCGAAAATTATGAGGCGATCAATTGGCGCACCCATGAATTGCTGAAGCATGGCATGACCGCGCCGAAATACCATGCCTGGGCGCGCCCGCCGGTAGTGGAGCGTGAAGCGACGCATCGTGCCATTGCACTCGCTGAATTGGTGGATCAGCCGATCCAGATCTTCCACGTTTCCTGCGAAGAAGCCGCTGAGGAAATTGCGCGCGCCCAGGTGCGCGGCGTGAAGGTTTGGGGTGAAACCTGCCCGCAATATGTCAGCCTGACCGCATCCGATATGGATCGTCCGGGCTTTGAGGGTGCGAAATTCATGTGCAGCCCCGCACCCCGCAGCCGCGAGGAACATGAACGTGTGTGGGAGATGATCCGGCGCGGCACTTTGGATGTGATTTCATCAGATCACTGCGCCTTTTCCTATGAAGGTGATCTCGGTAAGCGCCAGAACGGCACGGATGCCGTGTTCCGCGATATCCCGAACGGCATTCCAGGCTTTACCGCCCGCCTGCCCATCATTTTCAGCGAAGGCGTTTCCAAAGGCCGTATCAGCCTAGATGAGTTCGTGCGGCTCACCAGCACCAACCCCGCGCGGTTGATGGGCTTGGCACCGCGCAAGGGTGCCATTGCCATCGGCGCGGACGCGGATTTGGCACTGTGGGATCCGAAGAAGAAAGTCACCATCACCAATGCGCTGATGCAGCACGCGATTGACTATACCCCTTACGAGGGGATGGAGGTCACTGGCTGGCCCGTCATGACCATCCGGCGCGGTGAAGTGGTGATGCGCGATGGCAAGGTGCAGGCGGAACCTGGTACCGGGCGTTTCCTGCCGCGTGGGCCCTACGCCATGATCAGGCCGCGCGGGATCACGCCTGATGGGTTTGATCCCGCGCCGCCGCCCGCGGCGTAAAGTGCGCAATCCTTGCACCGGCGCTGCGCCCCGCCCATCTTCCGCCCATGCATGATGCCCTGATCATCCGCCCCGATCCCGCCGATCCGCGCCTCACGCGCCGCGTGACGGGGCGAGATCATACGGGCGCCGTCATTGAAGCCAGTGTCACGGTGGAACGCCCGCTCACGCTTTTTCTCAATGGTCAGGAAATCGTGACCATGATGACGATTGGCGATCGGCCAGAGGATTTGGCGCTGGGCTATCTGCTCAATCAAGGCATGCTGCTCGCGGATGATGACGTGATTGGCGTTGATCATGATGATGATCTTGGCGTTGTCATCGTACGCACCGCCCGGCGGACGGATTATGAGGAGAAACTGCGCAAGAAGACGCTGACCTCAGGCTGCGCCCAGGGCACGGCCTTTGGTGATTTGATGGAAGGTTTTGCGGAAGCAAAATTACCGCGCGCAGAACTCCGCACTTCCTGGCTTTATCGCCTGCTGCATCGGATCAATGCGCTGCCGACACTTTATCTGGAAGCTGGTGCCATTCATGGCTGCGCGCTGTGTCGGCAGGATGAACCGCTGGTTTATATGGAAGATGTCGGGCGGCATAATGCGGTGGACAAGATCGCGGGTTGGATGTTCCGCAACAAGGAAGCGCCTGGCGATAAGATTTTCTACACCACGGGGCGCCTGACATCTGAGATGGTGATCAAGACAGTGCGCATGGGTATTCCCATTCTTGTCTCGCGCTCCGGCTTCACCGCTTGGGGCGTGGAATTGGCGCGCGAAGCGGGGGTGATGCTGATTGGGCGCTGCAAGGGCAAGCGCTTTGTGGCGCTGGCGGGGGAAGACCGCATCATTTTCGATGCTGATTTGCGCTACGTGGAAGAAGAAAGCGCCAAGCATTGGCGGAAGAACAGCGCCGAAGCGGAAGCGAATGATGGCGGCTGAAACGCTCGGTCTTGTGCTGGCGGGCGGGCTCGCGCGGCGCATGGGGGGCGGGGATAAGCCGCTGCGCCTGCTTGGTGGTCTGCCCTTGTTGGATCATGTGCTGGCGCGCATCACGCCCCAGGTCGCGGCCGTGGTGCTGAACGCCAATGGTGACCCCGCGCGTTTTGCCCGATTCGGCCTGCCCGTGGTGGCGGACCCGCTGCCGGATCATCCCGGGCCATTGGCTGGCATCCTGGCCGGGCTTGAATGGGCGGCGGCGCATCGGCCTGATCTGGCTTGGGTTGCCTCGGTGCCTGGGGATTGCCCCTTTATTCCGAATGATTTCGTGGCCCGGTTGCATGCCGCGCGGGAAGCGGGCGGCGTGCCCATGGCTGCGGCTTCCTCGGGCGGGCAAAGCCACCCGCCGGCGGCCCTTTGGCCTGTTGCGCTCCGCGGCGAATTGCGCGCCGCGCTTTTGGCTGGGGAGCGCAAGATTGACCGCTGGACTGCACGCTTTGGTTGTGCCGAGGCCGCCTGGCCCGCTACCCCGCACGATCCGTTCTTCAACGCCAATGCGCCGGAGGATTTGGCACTGGCAGAAGAAATCTTGCAGAAAAGCCCTGTTCCCGTCATAAACCACTGAAGGCTAGGTTCCGGGGAGAACACCATGAACGGCATTATCAGCGGCGTTTGCGTCGCCATCATCATTGCGATTGGCGCGGCGATTTATCTGGACCGCAACGTCCAGCAAACTGCGGACGTCGCCTTCGCCACCACCGGCGTCCGGTTGTGATGTTCCGGCGCGGGGCGTTTTTCGCGATTTTGGCGCTGGGCGCCTGCGCGGAAACGCCAGCCCCCATGCCCAGCACGCCCGCGCCACGCGCCGCCACAAGCCCGGCGCCCACCCCTTCCAACCTGCCAGTCACTGGGCAGGCTGGTACGGAACGCGCCATGTCCACGCTACAAAGCGAATTGGATCAGGATCGCGCGGATGAACGCCTGCGCGCGCTTGACCCCGAAGCACAGCGCGGCGAAACTGGGCCGCCTCGCACGCCGTATGAAATTGGTGCCAACACGCGCTTGCCAACACTGCGCTAGGCATTCTTCATCGCTTCGGTTCGCGCCACTTACGCGGACCAGCCGCTACGGCTTCTGCAAACGCAAGGATGGGCGCGGCGGCTTTTCCTCTCCGCGCCCATCATGGGCGAAACCTGTGGCGCGGCATTACCCGAAGCGGGCGATGCGCAGATGACACGGCTTCACCAAAGCCCCCTACGCAAAACGCGCGGGATGCTCAAACTGCACGCCCTTCAGAACATGTCCGCCACGCATTCTCGCAGCAGATACGGTCTAGACCAGAATTTGGTCGCACTTTCAGCGCCACCAAGTGATTTCACTCAGCGTGAAAATGCTCGGGCAAGCATGATAGTTTTCTAGGAAGCATTCCACCCAATCCGCGAGCATTACGCTTGAAGCGCAATGCCCGGGTTGGAGCGGCTTTAGTTCGAAGAAGTCTTAGGCAGCCTGAATACCTACGGCACCGAGCACCGGATTGGAGCTGGTGGCCCACATTTCCGCGCGGTCAGAAGGTTCGCGCAACACATAGCCGCGGCCCCATACCGTGCCGATCAGATCGGCTGCACCCGCCACCGCAAGCTTCTTGCGCAGCTTGCAGATGAACACGTCAATGATCTTCACTTCCGGCTCATCAATGCCGCCGTAAAGATGGTTCAGGAAGACTTCCTTGGTCAGCACAACACCCTTGCGCAGCGCCAGCAGTTCAAGGATTGCATATTCCTTGCCCGTCAGGTGCACGGAATTGCCGCTGACAGCGACTTCGCGGGAACCGATATTGAGCTTCAGCGGACCAACAGTCAGGGTCGGTTGGCTGTAACCCTTCGCGCGGCGCACAATGGCCTGAATGCGCGCGACAAGTTCCTGCTGATCGAATGGCTTGGTGATGAAATCATCGGCGCCCATGCCGAAGACTTTCACTTTCGTCTGCGGGCGGCTCACGCCCGAGAGAATCAGCACCGGCGTTTCAATGCGGCCTGCACGCAGGCGACGCACAACCTCACCACCGTCGAGGTCCGGCAGCATAAGGTCAAGCACGATGATGTCATAATCATAGAGCCTGGCGAGTTCGAGGGCTTCTTCCCCCGTATCCGCAGTTTCCACAATCATGGAGGCATGACGCAGCATTAATGAAATGCCACGCGCCGTAGTGGGATCATCCTCAACTAGAAGTACACGCATTTGATCGCTCCTTTTGACCGACAAGAAGATGTTATCGAGTTTCACGAAGATTTGGAACAGGAAAATTACCTGCCCCGCGTCCCATGAATGATAATCGTCCAAAAAAGTAAATTTCTTGATAAAGAAATATACTTAAACTGGGTTTTTGGACATTTATTTACGACCGATGGTCATTTCTCCCTTAATGAACGCTTACTAAAAGGTGAATCGCGGCTAAAAATTCAGCCGGTGACTCGCGTGATAGGAAGTGTCCTGCCTGAGAAACAACCTCACGCGCCAGAAGCTGCCCAAAATGCCGGGCGCAGCCGGCGCTATTCTCCGGCGGGTCCACGCCATCCTCTGCCCCGTGCAGCACAAGGCTTGGCACGGTGATGACAGGGCGCGCCGCCAGGCTCCGCTCAATGGCTGCATAGGCAGGGTCCCCCGCCACCGCCCGATGGCGATGACGATAGGAATGGACCGAAACCGCCACGAAATCGGGATTATCGAAGCTCTCCGCCGTTTTGGCGAAGGCTTCTGCCGTGAAGCCCATATTGGGCGACCAAAGGCGCCAAAGCAGCTCACACAAGCCGCGCCGATCCTGAGCAAGCCCCGCCGCGCCCCTGTCTGTTTGCAGGTACCATTGATACCAATGGCGCGCTTCTTGCGCTGGCGCTGCGGGGCGGATGCTCGCCGCAATGTCTTGAATATTATAGCCATTTGCGGAAACCAGGCCGGCCACACGCTCGGGCCAAAGGGCTGCGACCACACAAGCCGCCCGCCCGCCCCAATCATAGCCGGCCAAAATCGCCTTCTCGATCGAAAGCGCATCCATCAGCGCCAGCAAATCCGCCCCCAGCGCCGCCTGTTCGCCGGAACGGGGCGTTGCTTGGTCCAGAAACCGGGTTGGCCCGTAGCCGCGCAGATAGGGTACAAGAACGCGGAAACCCTGGGCGGCAAGCGCTGGCGCCACGCCATCCCAGGCGCGGGCGTCATCGGGAAAGCCATGGAGAAGGATGGCGACCGGCCCGGTTTCGGGACCGCTCATCTCCACCGCCATGTCCAGCACCCCGGCTTGTACCATCTGAAGTTTCATCGCCATCCGTTCTCCCTCGGATGACCCCTTATCCATCGGCAGCATTAACCAAAAGGTTAACGCGATGCCTTTCTCACCCCCTAATCTGAAAATTATTTGCAACCCGGGGGTGAAGGGCTGGGATGGCCCTTCACCGGAAAGCTGAGGCCGCGGGGGTGGTTTGCTAACAACGGCCCCGTAATTTAACCCATTTAATTCATAAGCTTAGTACTAAATTAGCAAGGCTGGCATGTTCAGCCAGGCAGCGGATATTGGTCCAGATAGGGCTGATATTCGGGCTCCACCTCGATCGCGAGGGAGGATAGCGCGCGCACAACCGCGCAGTAGAAGGAAATGGTTACCACCAGATCCACCATCAATTCATGGTCGAAATGGGCGCTTAGCGCCTTATAGGTGGCTTCGCTCACCCCCGGCCCGGCCGCCGCTTCCCGTGCTGCCAGCAGCACAAGCTTCGCCAGCGGTTCCAGCCCCGAATCGCGCCCGGCGCTTTCGGCGATCAGGCCATGGATATCGGCATCGCTCACGCCGAAATCCTTGCCGATCTTTACATGGTGGGACCATTCATAGGGTGAACGCGCCTGCCAGCCCACCTGGAGGATGGCCAATTCCCTAAGGCGCGGGTCGAGTCGCGATCCGTAGCGGATGAATTGCCCAAGCCCGGAAAAGGCGCGCGCCGCCTTGGGACTATTGGTCAATGCCTTATGCAGCGCGATGGGGCGCTTCAGCAGGTCGCGATCGGCTTCCGCCAAATCATCCACGGTCAAATCTGGCACGCGGGCCATAGGGTATTCTCCGTCAGGGGCTAAGGCCGGCAGCGTGATCCATTTCGGCGTGCGGCGCCATAGAGGGGGCTTATTCTTCCCCGCGCTTTGAATGTGATCATGACATGCCTTGTTGCAATTCGGTCATCTTTCCGCCGAGTTCTTCGCGCAGATTTCCTTCAGCAAGCGGTGATCAACAATGCTGACGCTGATGCATTTCATGTTGATCCGGCAATGGCAGGTGAGGTATGATTTCGACTGGATGGAGTGCATTGATCACGCGAATCTCCTCCGCGATTGCTGGCACCGAGGCGCGTGAAATCCATTCGGTCGGACCTAACCCTACTGCGCCGGGCCGCCATGGCGCTGCGATATTAAGGTTTGCGGCCATGTTCGTTTTCTTGGCTCTTTCGGCCTGCACCAAAGCGCTCACACCTGAGCCCCGCGCTTCCTTACCGGCGCAGCGCAACCTTGCCAGCCCGGCACCAACCCCATGCACTATCCCAAATACGGGTCAGACAGACACGCCAAATGTTTTGAACAGCCCGCAGCCTTCTGACATTGATCGGTTAAAAGTGGAGTGTCTTCGGGGAGTGCCGCCACCACGGACGACTTGGTCGGGGCCGACCCGGGAACCGTCGCATGGAAACGCATTAGGCCGGACGGAGGCCAACAGGTATTCGGAGGCCGAAAGGTTTAGGCAAGAGAAGGAAGACTTCCAGCGCCGCCAAAGATCTGGCCGCTAAGACTATCGCCTCTCATCCGTTTTTGGCTTTTGTTTCAGCCTTTATACACATCCCATGCGGAAAGCCCTCAGGCTTCCGTACAGCTTCTACCCGAGAAAGCGCTCAACTCTCCCCGCGCTTCGCCCGCTCAGCTTCGCGCAAATAATCCTCGGTTGTTTTCGTCACCGGGCGTGGCGCGCCGGCGTAGGGATCAATCCCGCCATTCGTCGCTTCCAGCACCCGGCAATCCTCACACAAATCCAGCAAAGCCTGCCGCGCCGGGTCGGCGAACATCCAATGCGCGGAAAGCTTCGCCTTCACCCGCGCGATGGAAGCTTTCGTACCAAACAGCTTATTGCAGCGCGGGCAGGCGGCGGGTTCTTCCGCCTTCACCACCAAAGGCTGCGCGGCCTCGAGGGCGAAATTCAGCCGCGGTTCCAGCGTAATCACCTTCTCCGGGCAGGTCGCGGCGCATAGCCCGCATTGCACGCAGGCATCTTCCAAAAAGCGCAATTCGGGCTGATCTGGATTGGCACTGAAGGCGCTGGTTGGGCAGACGCTGGTGCAGGCAAGGCAGAGCGTGCAGCCCGCCGGGTCAACCCGTGCCAGGCCAAAGGGGGCCTTTTCCGGAAGCGCTACCATGGCGACTCGCGCCGCTGCCGCTTCGCGCAAAGCGCGGAAGCCCTGCTGCGCCATCTCTCGCGGGCTGCCCAAAGCTTCAAACCGCGCGGGCGCGAAGCCAAAGGCCATGCGGGGCAGGGCGGCTAAGGTCTCTCCCATTGAGAACGGATCATCGGTTTCAATCAGCGCAGCGCGCGGCACGGGGCCGGACAGCCCAAGCCCATCAAGCACCGCCGCCGCGTAATCAATGTTGCGCAACACGCCATCCACGCCATGGCCTCGCTTGGCAGGTGCGAGCAGCCGCACCGCCGCGGCACCCCAGGCAAAGGCGCCGGCGAAAACCGCCAAATCCAGCGACGAAACTTCATTGACGCGCATTGGCAGCACGCGCGCCGGCAGCCCATCACCATGCCGGGCGAGGGCATCAATCAAGGCCTCCCCCTGCGCATCATCATGGAACAGCACCACCGGCGCCTCACCGCCTGCATCGGCATAGGTCAGCAAAAGCCGACGCAGCCGCCGCAGCAGCGCCTGGGTCGGCGGCAGCGCATAAGTCGCGGCTCCGGTTGGGCACACCGCCGCACAGGCACCGCAACCCGCACAAATCTCCGCACTGATCACCACCTGGTCCTTGAGCGGACCCGTGCCCGGCGTAATCGCCCCGGTGGGACAAAGGTCAAGGCAGCGCGTGCAGCCTTCGCGCTTGTTGCGCGCATGGGCGCAAAGCTTGCCGTCAAAACCGACGAAACGCGGCTTGTCGAAACTGCCAACTAATTCGCCAGCCGCCACAATGGCGCGCTCCAAAGCGGCGCCATCGGCGGGATCGGCGCGCAAATAGCCCTGCCGCACCTCATGCGCCGGAAACAGCGGCGCTCCGCCGGTCAGATCCAGAATGATATCCGCCCGGCTGACCGCGCCATCCTTGCCCTTGCCCCAGGCGTAAGCGGCGCGGGAAGATGGGCTCGGCGCCGCCGCGCCATCCACGGTGACTTCAAAAGCACCAAGATAGCCGCTGGCCGCGCGCGCCCGCCCGCGCATCACCGGAAACGCTGCCTGACGCGGCGGCGCCACAGGCACTTCGCCGGTCAGCAACACGGTGATATCGAGCTTTTCCTGCAAGCGGGCGGCGGCGGTCAGCGCCACCTCATCCCGGCCTAGCACCAGGGTGATGCCCGCACTTTCCAGGCTGACCAGGGGGATTTCCGGCATGGGCTCGGCGGCGGCGGCTATCAGCGCGGCCATTTTCGGCCCGGCTTGCTTGCCCTCAGTAGACCAACCGGCGGTCTCACGGATATTGACGAAGATCGGGGAGGCAGCGCCGGCGGCCTCGGCCTCCTGACTGAAAAGCGGGGCTTGGGCGGTGCAGGCGATGGTGAGTGGCCGGCCAGTGGCAAGGGCGTCTTCAAAACGATCAAGCTGGGCCAGGCAAAGCTGCTCGGCGCCCCGGATTTCAACGCCAGCGCCGCAGCCGCGCGCCAAGGCCTTGCCATCCAGCAGCATGGTATCTTCGCAGCTACACACCAGGGCAATCCGCCCCTTTTCCTCAGCCATGATGCTTTCCCCTGACCCCCCGGCTGTGAAGACCGCCGCGCGCGGCATATATGGCACCCAAGACAGGCTGACGAGGGATGGCGCCAGATTGACCGAGGATTTGCCCGCATTGCCGAGTGTTTTCACGCCGATCATCGCCCTTCGTGAGGGCGGCGATGCGTTGGCGCATGCCTGCACGATTGCGCCGGAAAAGGGCGCGGGCACGCTGGTATGGGTGCGGTCTTGGGCGCGGGCGGAAGCCGCGATTGTGCTGGAACCGGAAGAAGCCTTGCCCGCCGCCAGGCTTGCCTTGCATGCCGCCAGCGTCGCTTTGGCCGATGCGCTTGGCGCTTATGGACCGCCCGATATTCCGCTGATTTTCGATTGGCCCGCTCGGCTTCGCCTGAATGGTGCCCTGGTCGGGCAAACCCGCCTTGGCCTGCCTTCTGGCCTTGCGCCGGATGGCACGCCGCCCTGGCTGGTGGTCGGGATGGAACTCCGCTTCGCCGAATATGCCGATGCCGAACCCGGCGAACGCCCGGACCGCACATCGCTGCTGGCTGAGGGCTACGATGATCTGACCCCCGCGCTGCTGGTCGCCGCCTGGGCGCGGCATTTCATGGCGACGGTCGCGGATTGGCAGGGGCGCGGCTTCAAGACGCTCGCCGAGCGCTATCTGGCGCGGCTTGACCCCAAGCTTGGCGCCGGCGCGCGGCGCGG
>CAMCZJ010000103.1 GCA_945886995.1 Asaia bogorensis | reverse complement strand
CTTTTGCTGCTGCTGGCGCTGGGCGGGCTGCAAGGCGCGGTCGGCTGGTTCATGGTGGCATCGGGCTTTGCCGCGGACCGGACGGCGGTTTCACCCTATCGGCTTGTGATCCATCTGGGCCTGGCCTTTGTGCTGTTCGGGCTTTTGTTTTGGACGGCGCTGAGCCTGTTGCGGCCCGCGCGCAGTGGCCCGGTGGATGCCGGGGCCTTGCGCGGCTTGGTACATGCGACAGCCGGGCTTGCCGTATTGGCCATGCTTGCGGGCGGCTTTGTGGCCGGGATTCGCGCGGGCTTCAGCTACAATACCTTCCCGCTGATGGATGGCCGGCTGGTGCCCGAAGGCTATTGGGATTTGGCGCCGGCGCTCAAGAATTTCACCGCCAATATCGCCGCCGTGCAATTCAACCATCGGCTTTTGGCGAGCGCCGTGCTGGTGGTGGCCAGCATTGCCGGGGTACTCGCTTGGCGCCGGTTGGTGCCTGGTTTTGCACGCAATGCCGTGCTGGCGCTGGCGGGTTCTGTGCTTCTGCAATATGCGCTTGGTATCGCGACCTTGCTGGCCGTGGTGCCTGTCTGGCTTGGCACTTTGCACCAAAGCATTGCGGTGCTGGTGCTGGCTGCGGCACTTGCCGCCATTCATGGCTTGCGCCGCCCGCGCGCAACCGCTTCTCTGACCGTCTGATCTGCTAAGGACCCGCCATGAACGCGCTCGGCATTACCGATGAACTGTTCTTCACCCAGCTGGATCGCGCCAAGGCGGAACGCCAATTGCGCGACGCGACCCAGGGCTGTGAGGATGGTGAGCTTTTCCTGGAATATCGGGAGAGCGAGGCAATTTCGCTGGATGATGGTCGCATCCGGTCTGCCAGCTACGACGCAACGCGCGGCTTTGGCCTGCGCGCGGTGGCGGGCGAAGCCGCGGGCTATGCCCATGCGGGGGAATTGTCGGACGCCGCGCTTTCACGCGCCGCCGCCGCGGTGAAGGCCGTGCGGCAGGGCCATAGCGGGACGTTGGATATCGCGCCGCGTGCGACCAATGCGCGGCTCTACTCGGATGCCAATCCGCTGACGCAAATGGGCTTCGCCGCCAAGACCGCGCTGTTGCAGGAAATTGATGCCTATGCGCGGGCGCGTGATCCGCGCGTGGTGCAGGTAATGGCCTCCATCACCGGGGAATGGCAGGCGGTGCAGATCCTGCGCCCAGATGGGCAGCGCCTTGCGGATCTACGCCCATTGGTGCGCTTCAATGTCTCGATCGTTGTGGCGGAAGGGGATAGGCGAGAGACCGGTAGCTTCGGCACCGGTGGGCGCCACGCCTATGACCGCGTGCTGGGTGGAGATTCCTGGAAGCGCGGTGTGGATGAGGCGTTGCGCCAGGCGCTGGTGAACCTTGGCAGCGTGCCCGCACCAGCCGGTGAGATGGAAGTGGTGTTAGGCCCAGGCTGGCCCGGGATTTTGCTACATGAAGCGATTGGCCACGGCCTGGAAGGCGATTTCAATCGCAAAAAGACTTCAGCTTTCGCCGGCCTGTTGGGCCAGCGCATTGCCGCCCCAGGTGTGACGGTGGTGGATGATGGCACGCTGCCCGATCGGCGCGGCAGCCTGACGGTGGATGATGAAGGCACGCCAAGCGGGCGCACCACGCTTATTGAAAATGGCATCCTGGTTGGCTTTTTGCAGGATCGGCAGAATGCCCGGCTGATGGGTGTGGCGCCCACCGGCAATGGCCGGCGCCAAAGCTACGCGCATAGCCCCATGCCACGCATGACGAATACGGTGATGCTGGGCGGGGCACATACGCCCGAAGAAGTCCTGGCCAGTGTAAAGCGCGGGCTTTACGCGGTGAATTTCGGCGGCGGGCAGGTGGATATCACCTCCGGCAAATTCGTCTTCAGCGCGTCAGAAGCTTATTTGATTGAAAACGGCAAAATCGGTGCGCCGGTGAAGGGTGCGACATTGATCGGCAATGGGCCGGATGCGCTAACCAAGGTCAGCATGGTCGCCAATGACATGGCACTCGACCCCGGCATTGGCACCTGCGGCAAGCAGGGCCAGGGCGTGCCGGTTGGCGTTGGCCAACCGACATTAAAGCTGACTGGGCTTACCGTGGGCGGAACCGCCGTTTAGACCAGCGCTTCAGCTGGCTTTGGCCGTGCTGCGCATCAGTTCATAGGCGCCACGCTCACCCCCGCTCGGCACCAGGCGTGTGGTAAGGCCAAGCACCGTTTCAGCGCCGCCCAGATAAACGAAACCATCGGGCTGCAATTGATTGGCGAGGTTTGCCAGAACTTGCGTCTTGGTAGCTGAATCAAAATAGATCAGCACATTGCGGCAGAAGATGATATCAAAGCGTCCGAGGATGGCGGGGTTTTCAAGCAAATTGAAGCACTGCCAGCGCACCATGCCGCGCAACGCGTCAGCAATCCGCCACCGGCCGGCTTCTGGCTTGAAATACTTCACCAACATTTGCACCGGCAGGCCACGCTGCACCTCAAATTGTGAGAATAGCCCTTCTTGCGCACGCGCCAGAACCTCTCGTGACAGATCCGTGCCGATGATCTCCACTCGGCGCCCACCAAGCACCGGGCCCAATTCATTTATGACCATGGCCACCGAATAGGCTTCCTGCCCGGTGGATGCGGCGGCAGACCAGATACGCAGTGGCTGCCCCACCGGACGTGACGCGGCCAGCTTCGGCAGAAGCTGCCGCAAATGGTCAAATGGTTTGCCATCCCGGAAGAAGGAGCTTTCATTGGTGGTCAGCGCTTCGACCACTTCGGTCGCAAGCGGCAGGGAAGGCGCATTGCGGAGCCGCCCCGCCAGCGCGTCCAATGAAACGAGCCTCTCGCGCTTCAGGATCGGCGCGAGGCGCGTCTCCAGCATATAGGCCTTTTCCGTGGTCAGCACGATTCCGGAACGTGTTTTCACGAGGCCAGTGAGAAATTGGAAGGATTCAGGGGTCATTTTTTTGCACCCGGCAATTTGAAGATTTCGAGAATGCGTTCCGCCAAGGCTTCAGGCGGTAATTGTGCGCTGACGATACCGGCGCGCGAAACCGCACCCGGCATGCCCCAGACCACGGAGCTTGCTTCATCCTGCGCGAAAACCGCGCCGCCCTTGGCGACAAGGCTACGGCAGCCTTCCAAGCCATCCTGGCCCATTCCGGTAAGGATCACGGCCACTACGCGCCCGGAACAAATCCGCGTGGCGCTTTGCATCATGGGGTCAACCGCAGGCCGGCAGTAATTCACCGGCGGACCGGTATCGAGTTGCGCTACCAGCGTATCGCCGCTGCCAGCTTCAACCATCAGATGATGATCACCAGGCGCAAGATAAATCCGCCCAGGCTGAAGCACTTCGCCATGCTTGGCTTCAGCGCAGGGCATGACACCAAGCTTGTCCAAATGATCAGCCAACATGGTGGTGAAGCCCGCCGGCATATGCTGCACAATGACAACAGGAATCGGCAAGGGGCGCAGATGCTTGAAAAAAGTAGCCAGCGCCTGTGGTCCCCCAGTGGAGCTACCCACCACCAAAAGCCGCGGCGGCAACATGGCCCGCCCTGCCGCCCGCAATACTGGCTGCGGCGTGATGGGCAGAGGCGGCGGTTTGCGCAAGCGCTCTTCCGGCGCGCGCTGCATGCGCGCCCAGCCATGCACCTTGGCAATCAATTCATCACGGAACACAGGGCTTGCTGCACCACCCAATGACCCTTTGGGCTTGGGCACGTAATCCACCGCCCCTGCACGAAGCGCCGCCATGGCGGCGGCGGCACCGCGCTGGGTCAGCGCGCTTGCCACAATGATGGCAGTGCCCGGGGCCTGTTTCAGGATCAGCGGGATTGCTGTCATGCCATCCATCACCGGCATTTCAAGATCAAGCAGCACCACTTGCGGCTTGGTCACGGCCAAAGCGGAAAGCGCTGCCTGACCATCACCGGCGCGATGGACGATCCTGATACCCGGGTCGGTTTCCAGAATGCGGGCCATGATGCCACGCTGAACGACACTGTCGTCGCATAGCATTACCCGTACCTGGTCCGGCGTGGGGGCAAGGGTAGGTAAGGTCACGCAGCATCCTTAAGCAGGCCTGCCTGGACGAACTTATCGTGCAGGATTCCAGCATCGAAGGGCTTCATGATGTATTCCTGCGCACCCGCAGATAGCGCTTCCACAATGCGATCAATGCCAGCTTCAGTCGTGCAAAGCACAACGATAGGCTGTGAAGGCCCATGTTCCGCACGCACGTGCTTGAGGAATTCAAGCCCGTCCATCACGGGCATATTCCAATCAAGCAGAACGGCTTCCGGCAATTCAGTGCGGCAGGACTCCAAAGCCTCGGCACCATCCTTGGCTTCGCGCACGGTAAAGCCGAAGCTTTCGACAATACGCCGGGCGGCACGCCTTACCACCTGGCTGTCATCCACAATAAGGCAAGAGCGATTCTGCATGATTTTGTTCATCCGATATTGAGAAGGCGTTCGACATCAAGCATGACAATCAGCCGGTCTTCTTCACGATAGACACTCACCGAAACGTCGCGCCACAGAGGATCAAGTGTTGGCGGATTGGGGCAGATATCCGCGGTTGGCAGCGGCAAAACTTCGCCCACCTGGTCAACGATCAGGCTGTATAATTCGCCCGCCTGTTCCACCACCACACTCATGGCCTTGCTGCTGTCTTCAGCGGGAGGCAAGCCAAGGCGGCGGCGCAAATCAATCGCGGTCACAATGCGCCCGCGCAGATTAAGACCGCCCGCAACTTCCGCTGGCGCCAAGGGAATGGGCGTGATGGCCTGGGGGCCAAGCACATCGCGCACCAGCAGCACGGGAATGCTACAGGTCTGGCCTGCAACGGTTACTGTCAGAAAGACATCGTCTTCACGTTCGGCCAGGGCAAGCGCGGCAATGGCGGGACCGGAACGCTGGGTTTGGCTCATGGTTTGCATCTTGGCCTCCTTCAGGCGGCAATGGGCGAGCTCAGGCATTCGCGCAGCGAAGAAAGCAGCGCGTCCCGATCATATTTCGCGACATAATCGGTGAAGCCGGCTTCGCGACCGCGGGCGACATCATCCGCTTCGGCACGGGAAGAAAGCGCCACCAACGGCAGGCGCGCCCATGCACCGGAAGCACGGACATTGCGCGCAAAGCTCAGCCCATCCATTTCCGGCATTTCGATATCGGAAATCAGCGCTTCGAATTCCGCACCCGCATCACGTAGGCGCAGCGCTTCGGCTGGGCTTTCCACCGCCGTCACATCAAAGCCGGCTGCGGAAAGTGCAGGCACAACCAGATGGCGGAAGAAGGTGCTGTCATCAATCAGCAGCAGGCGTGGCTTCTGCGCGGATGAAGCCATTTTACGATCGCCGCGGAACCAATCACCGCCAGTATGCGAAAGCCAATAGACGGTATCAATCACATCCGTCACGCGCTCCGCGATCACCGCACTGCCCAGATAGCCAAGCCGATCCGACCCAGGCTGGATCAACAACGGTTCCTGAACCACATCCAGAATCTCATCCACCATCAGCCCCATGCTGCGCGTGCCTTCGGTGAAGACCAGCACGGCCTGCCGGCCAGATAGGGGCGTTTCCCAATGGCCGGAAACCGGTACCATGGGCATCAATTGACCGCGATACTGCACAACCGGCGTACCACCCGACATTTCAATGCGTTCCACCGGAATATCTTCAAGCCGCGCAATCAGCCCAAGCGGCACTGCCTTTGGTGTCTGATCTCCGGCACGGAACAGCAGCAGGGATGTGCTGGAATCCGAACGGATGCCACCAGTCACGCTAATTGCCTGTTGGTCTTCGGCGCGGCCTTCGGCATTGATGCCAGCACCACGCGCAACCCCATTGGGATCCAGGATCATGATGACACTGCCATCGCCCAAAATGGTATTGCCGCTGAACATGGTGATGTGGCGCAGGATCGGCGCCACCGGCTTGACCACGATTTCTTCCGTGTCAAACACGCGATCAACCACGATGCCAAACACATTGGCACCAACCTGCATGACCACAACATAACCCGTGAGCGCAGCGCCAGTTGGTTCACGTAATTGTAGCAGGGCGGAAAGCGATACCAGCGGCAGCAGGCGATCACGCAGGCGCAGCACCGGCGCATCCTTGATCATTTCAATGCGGGCACTACCTTCATGCTCATCTCCAACGCGCACCAATTCCACAACACCAATCTGCGGAATGGCGAAGCGTTCACCACCTGCCTGCACAATCAGCGCGGAGACAATGGCAAGCGTCAGCGGGATCTTGATGGTGAAGGTGGTGCCGCGCCCTTCCTTCGAGCGCAATTCAATGGTTCCACCGATCCGTTCGATATTGGTCTTGACCACATCCATACCAACCCCGCGGCCGGAGACGGAAGTGATTTGCTGCGCCGTGGAAAAGCCTGGGCGGAAGATGAAGCGCAGCACATCATGTTCATTCATCTGCGCAAGTTCGGCTTCCGTCGCCAGGCCCTGGGACAGCGCCTTGGCGCGGATTTTTTCAACCGGCAGGCCGCGCCCATCATCACCGATTTCGATGATGATATGGCCACCCTGGTGATAGGCGTTCAGCAGAATGCGCCCGGTTTCAGGCTTGCCCGCCGCGCGGCGTTCCGCCGGGTTTTCCAGACCATGATCACCGCTATTGCGCACCATATGCGTCAGCGGATCCTTGATCAGTTCCAGCACCTGGCGGTCCAATTCAGTATCCGCACCGCGCATGTCAAGTTCGATTTTCTTGCCCAATTCATTGGCCAAATCGCGCACCAGCCGGGGCAGCTTGGCCCAGGCATTGCCAATCGGCTGCATGCGCGTCTTCATCACGCCTTCCTGCAATTCGGAAGTGATGTGCGACAGCCGCTGCAAAGGAACCGAAAGTTGGCTATCGGAAGAAGCGCGGGCCAATTGCAGCAGCTGATTGCGTGTCAACACCAATTCGCTGACCAGCGTCATCAGGTCTTCAAGCACTTCGACAGATACGCGAATCGTCTGCTGCGCCGCGACGGATTCGGCCGGGCCGGCTTCGGCCACCGATTCGGTTGGGCGGGATGGCTGAACGGCGCTGATGGGTGCGGCCACAGGTGGCGCTTCAGCCGCGCTTTCGGCCTTTGGCTGCTGCGCTGCAGGCACTGCCAATGATTCGCCGCGGGCCGCGGCATCCAGCGCTGCAATGACCGCAGCGTCATCACCTTCCGGTTCCTGGCCATTTTGTTCCAGGCCCACGACAATCTTGCGAATCGCATCCACCGCCGTGAAAATCAGCGTAATGCCTTCGGGTGTGACGGCCAGCGTGCCATCGCGGTAAAGCCCGAGCATGGTTTCGGCGGCATGACCCACCTTTTCCAGCCGCGACAGGCCAAGAAAACCGCAGGTTCCCTTGATGGTATGCACTTGGCGGAAAATTTCAGCCAGCGTCGGCGCATCATCGGGCGCGCGTTCAAGGCGCAACAGCGCCTCATCCACGGCGCTCAGGCCTTCATGGGTTTCAGTAAGAAAGTCGGCGAGCAGATCGTCCATATCCATCCCCAGGGAATGTCTTGTCTGGGGATTATGAGCCAAGGCTTGCGAATAAAGCGTAAAGCCCGCGCCGTTTCAGCCAGGCAGTTTCATAATAAGTGCCGGCGCCGCATCATTTGGCGACAAAGCAAGGCTGTAGTGAACGCCCGCAGCCTCAGCGCTGATGCAAAACCACAGCGCCAAAGCGTCGCGGCTGGATATTTCGGTCGGCAGGCTATTACCGGCGGCTTGGCGCAGCAGCACGGGACTCCAATTCGCCCCTGTGCCCACGGGTAGAATCATGATTTCGCTTTGCAAATCGCCGCCAAGGCGCACCACGCCGCCGCGCGGCAACGCCTCACCACCCAGCAAAAGGCCGGTCATCAACAATGGGACCAGGGTTTCTGAAAGTGATAAGCTATCGGGCAGGTCGCCAATATCCAGATGCGCCCGCCCGCCCGCGATTTGGCCCTTCAGCAGGCCAAGGGCCGCACCCAGCGTGCGCGCTTCCCCGCTGCCCAGCACGGTGCGCCACAGCAGCAGGCGCCGGCGCAGCATATCCGCCGCTTCCCCAGCCAAATCCGCCGCTTCGGCGCCGGCATCATTCAGCATTTCAAGCGCATTGCCGATGGTGCCGGCCAGGCCGCCCAGATCATGGCAAAGCCTGAGCCCGATCAAACGGGTCAGGCGCAGATGAAGATCGGCGCCTTCGGCGCTTTCGGGCTCAGGGGTTACTTGTGTCATGGGATGGGACAGTATCCTCTTAACCCTAGCGAGTTGTTAAGAACGAAAGCGGATGGTGATGGCATTGATAGAACCTGGCATGCGTGTGCGCCACCCAACACAAGCGGATTGGGGCCTGGGCCAGGTTCAATCCGTGGTGGGGGAACGCGTCACGGTCAATTTCGAGCATGCCGGCAAGGTATTGATCAATGCCCGCCTGATTGACCTGATTATCGAAGCTCCGCCCGCAAGATGACCGACCTGATCAACGCTGCCATGCCGGTGCTGACCGATTGGCGGCTGCTGGGCGCGGCCCTTGCCACCGCCATCGCCGGCCTCATGCGCGGCTATGCCGGCTTTGGCACTGCCGTGATCCTGGCGCCGATTTATTCCGTGCTTTGGGGCCCCAAGGCCGGGGTGCCGGTGATGCTGCTGATGGAACTGATCGTCTCCATCCAACTGCTCCCCAGCGCGCTGAAGGATGCGGATCGGCGCGTGATTCTGCCCATTGGCGGCACGGCAGCGCTCATGACGCCCCTTGGCGCCTATATTCTGATCACCGCGGATGGGGAGGTACTCAGGCGCGCCATCGGCGCCTTTGTGCTGGTCTTTGGCGGGCTGCTGCTGTCGGGCTGGCGCTATAATGGGTCCCGCCCCCTGCCGCTGAATATGGCTGTCGGGGCGGTTTCAGGCTTGCTCAAGGGCTCCACGGGCATGTCCGGGCCGCCGGTCATTCTCTACCTCCTGGCGGGGCCGGAAGCGGCCAAGACCCATCGGGCCAATCTGATCCTATTCTTTTCGGTGATTTCGGTGATTTCGGTCTTCCCGCCCCTTTTCCTGGGGCTGATTGACCTATCCGTGCTGATCCGCACTGCCGTGCTGCTGCCCGTGATGGTGCTCTGCGTGCCCATTGGGGCGCGGCTTTTCCATGTGGTGCCGCCAAGCTGGTATCGGCCTTTTGCCCTGATTGTGCTGATTGGTGCGGGGTCCATCGCGCTACTTGTATGAATAAAGGGACTTGCACCGGACCCCGCTTCGCCCCCAAATCCCGCCTATGAATGCTGTCGCTCCGCAATCCGCGCCTCTCATGGACCCTTTCGGGCGCCATGTGTCCTATTTGCGCGTCTCGGTGACGGATCGCTGCGATCTGCGCTGCGTCTATTGCATGGCGGAAGACATGACCTTCCTGCCCAAGGCGGAAATCCTGACGCTTGAGGAATTGGAACGCCTTTCCGCCGCCTTTATCGCGACCGGGGTGGACAAGATCAGGCTGACGGGCGGCGAGCCGCTGGTGCGCAAGAATGTGATGTCGCTGATCCGGGGCTTGGGCCAGCGCATCGGGCCTGGCGGCTTGCGTGAACTGACGCTCACCACCAATGGCACGCAATTGGTGCGTTACGCGGATGAGCTTTATGCAGCCGGTGTCCGGCGCATCAATGTATCGCTCGATACTTTGGATGCGGATGCCTTCGCGGCCGTCACGCGCTGGGGCAAAATTGAACAGACCTTGGATGGTGTTTTCGCCGCTAAGGCCGCCGGGCTTGCCATCAAGATCAATGCTGTCGCGCTGAAGGGCGTGAATGAGCATGAATATGACCGCATGGTCGCTTGGTGCGGTGAACATGGTTTTGATCTCTGTTTGATTGAGACGATGCCGATGGGCGATATCACCGGCGATCGCACGGATCAGTATTTGCCCTTGTCGCTTGTGCGTTCCAGGCTCAAGAAAAACTGGACGCTGGAAGATACGGATTACAGCACGGGCGGCCCGGCGCGTTATATGCGCGTGAAGGAAACCGGCCAGCGGATCGGCTTTATCACGCCGATGACGCATAATTTCTGCGAAAGCTGCAATCGCGTGCGGCTGACTTGCACGGGCACCCTTTACATGTGCTTGGGCCAGGATGATGCGGCGGAATTCCGCGCCATGCTGCGCGACCCCGGCGTAGATGACGCGGCGCTTTTGCAAGCGATCCATGATGCCATTGCGCGCAAGCCCAAGGGCCATGATTTCGTGATTGACCGCCGGCATAACCGCCCCGCTGTCTCCCGGCACATGAGTGTCACTGGTGGCTGAGGCGCTGCAAGCCATTATCGCTGGCCTGACCTTCCCGGGCCTACCTGGCTGGACAGGGCTTATCCTGGCGCTGCTTTTGGGCCTTTTGGTGCTGGCTTTCCTTGGCATGCCCTTCGCCGTTTATGGCGTGAAATCACGGCTGGAGGCGCTGGAACTGCAATTGGCGGACCTCCGCGCTGAATTGCGCCGCACAGGGCCAGTTGCCGCCCCACGCGCCCAGGTGGAGCAGGATTGGGAAGAACC
>CAMCZJ010000102.1 GCA_945886995.1 Asaia bogorensis | reverse complement strand
ACCTCAATCCCCGTGCGCGGAGAGCCGCAGGAACCAATCGGCATGGCAGGATCATCTTCCAGGCTATGCCAGGCGGGCGGCAGCACGGTGATATTGCCGGTCACTTCACCAAGGCCGAAATACTGCACCAGGCAGGGGCCAAGCTTGCTCAGCGCGTATTTCTGATCCTCCCGATACATCGGCGCGCCGGCATAAATCACGTGGCGCAAGGACGCATGATCATGCGTATCCACGGCGGGGTCACGACAGAGCGTATTCAGGATGGTCGGCACGGTGAACATGTTGGAAACCCGATGCGCTTCAATGAGCCGCCAGGCTTCCGGCACATCAAAACGCTCACCGGGCAGCAGGATGGAGACCGCGCCGCGCGCCACTTGCGATAACGCATGCACGCCCGCGCCATGGGAAAGCGGCGCCACGACCAAGGACGCGTCGTTTTCGGTGAGTCCCGGCATCAGATCGGCGATGTGGTTGTTGATGACAAAGGCCATCTGCCCATGGGTCAGAATACCGCCCTTGGGCCGGCCCGTGGTGCCAGAGGTATAGAAGAACCAGGCCGGATGGTCGCGATCCACATCGGCGGGCAGCGTCACGGGCGCGGCAGTACCTTCCGCGATCAAATCCTCCCAGGAAAAGCCAGCGCCATCGCCAATGGCGATATCCAGCACGCAAGCAGGGTTCTCCGCACGGCAGGCGGCGCGATGTTCGGGGAAGGCCACATCGAAAATCTGCGCCTTGCAGCGCGAAGACCCGGCCAGATAGGCGGCTTCCGGCGGGCTCAGGCGGAAATTGGTCGGCACCCAAACCGCGCCAATCAGCCAGCAGGCCCAAACGCCTTCGAAAATCGCGTTATTGTTGCGCGAATGGATCAGCACGCGATCCCCGGCGCCAATGCCGCGCGCGCGCAAGCCGGAAGCGGCGGCACAGGCCCGCGCCGCGATTTCCGCCCAGTTCCAGACCCTGTCGCGCCAGATCAGCCCGGGGCGGTTCGGCAGGCGGCGGGCCGTTTGCAGCAGCATGGCGCCCAGGTTGGAAGTCGGGATCATGCGGCGTCTCCTGTGTCTTTCCACCGGCTTTCCGGCGGTTCGCGCGATGTTTCGCTTGCCTCCGGCGCTGGCCTTAGGCAAGTGGGGATCATAGTCTGGACTTAACCAAAGGGAGAAGAACGCCATGACCACCCCATTCCTGGGCGCGACGCGCCGTAACCTGCTGCTGGGCGCAGGCGCGCTGACGCTGGCCGCCCCCGCCATTGCCCGCGCACAAGGGCAATACCGCGCCGAATACAAGGTCTCGGTTGTCGGCAATCGCCCGCTGCCGATCTCAGACGGCGCCTTCACCTGGGCCGAACTGGTCACGGAACGCTCCGCTGGGCGGATCAACATGAAGGTCTATCCGGGTAGCCAATTGGTCGGCGGTGATCAGACGCGCGAATTGGTCGCGATGCGCCAGGGCGTGATTGATATGGCGGTGTTTTCCACCATCAATATCTCCCCGCAAATCCGCGAAATGAACATTTTTTCACTGCCCTTCCTCATGCCCAATCACCGCGCCTATGACGCGATCATCAATGGGGAAGTTGGGCGCGATTTATTCGGCACGCTGACCAGCCGTGATGTGACGCCAGTTGCCTGGGGCGAGAATGGCTTCCGCGAAATCTCCAACAGCAAGCGCGAAATCCGCAAGCCGGAAGATCTGCGCGGCCTGAAAATCCGCTTCGCGGCGGGTGCGATTTTCAGCGAAATCTATCAGGGCCTTGGCGCCAATCCGGTGCAGATGTCCTTCGCTGATCTGCAACCCGCCCTTTCCACCGGTGCGGTGGATGGTCAGGAAAACCCGGTCAATCTGTTCCTGGGCTTCCGCATGGATACGCTGGCGCAGCGCCATTTGACGATCTGGAATTACTGCGCCGATGCGGCGATTTTTGTGGCTTCCAAGGCCGTGATGGAAAGCTTCGCGCCGGCAGATCGCGATTTGGTGATTGCCTGCGCGCGGGAAGCCGCTCAAAGGCAAATCGCCGCGGCGCGCAAGGGCCTTGGCATTGATGGGGATCGTTCCTCCATTGAAGAATGCGTCCGCCGCGGTGTCGCGGTGGCGGAACTGACGCCGGCTGAAAAGCAGGCCTTCGCCCGCGCCACACGGCCGGTTTTTGACAAATGGGCGCAGACCGTGGGCAGTGCGCTGGTGCAAAAGGCCGAAGCCGCCATTGCGCGCGCGATTGCCTGACGCACCATGACTGTCGAGTTGGATCCGGGGGCAACGCTTCCGGATCCGAAAACCCGCATCCCGCTCAGTTTTGAACGCGTCTTGCTCGCCATGGCCATGGCGGCCATGGCGCTGATTACGGCGGCCAATGTGCTGGCGCGCTACCTTACGAATGTTTCCTTTGCGATCACAGAGGAATACTCGGTGGTGCTGATGGTGGTGATTGCGCTGATTGGCGCGGCACTCGCCGTCGCAACCGGGCGGCATATACGGGTTGGGTATTTCACTAATCTTATGGGAAAGGCTGGGCAGCGCCGGGCGGAAATGCTGGCGCTGATCCTTGCCATTATCTGCTTTGGCTTGCTCGCCATTTTCGGCGCCAAGCTCGCCTATGATGAATATCGCTTTGAAGTGCTGTCGAACGGGCTTGGCAATCCGCAATGGCTCTATACCGGGTGGCTGCCTTTGGTCTCGCTTCTGGTGATTGCGCGCGCGGCGGGGCGCCTGATCCGGCTCGCGCGCGGTGAGGATGGCTGAGCCATGATCGCGACCATCCTATTCCTAGGCTTTGCCGTGCTGCTCGCGGGCGGCGTGCCGGTTGCGATTTGTCTTGGGCTTGCGGGCGCTTTTGCCATTTGGCTCGCGGATCAATCCATCATGGCAATGCCCACCAATGTCTACGCCGGCATTGCGAAGTATCCGTTGATCGCCATTCCCATGTTCGTGCTGGTGGGCAGTGTGTTTGACCGCACTGGGGTAGCACTTCGGCTGGTGCGTTTCGCGACATCCCTGGTGGGTGCGGGACGTGGTGCGTTGGCTTCCGTGGCCGTGCTGGTCGCCATGGTGATCGGCGGCATATCGGGATCAGGCCCGGCCACCAGTGCGGCGGTGGGCCAGGTAGTGACGAAAAGCATGGCGGAGGATGGCTATCCGCGCCCCTTCATCGCGAGCACGGTGGGCGCTGCCGCCGCCACCGATATCCTAATCCCGCCTTCCATCGCCTTTATTGTCTATGCGGTGCTGGTACCAGGGGTTTCCGTGCCCGCCATTTTCGCCGCCGGCATGATCCCGGGGATTCTGGCGGGGCTTTGCATCATCGCCGCCGTGGTGATCATTTCCATCCTGAAGGATTTCGGCGGTAAGGCGCGCCAGAAGGAAGCGATTGCGGTCTGGCAGAGCTTCAAGGAAGCTTTTTGGGGCCTGATGGCACCGGTGGTGATCCTGGGCGGTATGCGGCTTGGGTTTTTCACGCCAACGGAAGCCGCCGTTGTCGCTGTGTTCTATGGGCTGTTTATCGGCTTTTTCGTCTATCGCAGCCTGACCTTGCGCGATGTCTATGAAATGCTGGTGGAGGCCGGGGAAATTTCCGCCGTCATTCTGATTGTCATTGCCTTGGCCACAGTCTTTGCCTGGTCCACCAGCACGCTGGGCATTGTGCGCCCGATTGTGGAATGGGTGGTGGGGCTTGGGTTTGGCTCGGGCGGCACGCTGGCACTACTCACGATTTTCCTGATCATTGTGGGCATGTTTCTGGATGGCATTTCGATCTTTCTGATCCTGCTGCCGGTGCTGCTGCCGATTGCTGCTGCCTTTCAGTGGGACCTGACATGGTTTGGCGTGGTGCTGACCATGATGATCGCGATCGGCCAATTCACGCCGCCCATGGCAGTGAACCTCATGGTGTCTTGCCGCATCGCCGGCGTTTCCATGGAAAGCACCGTACCCTGGGTGATCTGGCTGGTGCTGGCCATGACGCTTTCCGCCGTGGCGGTCATGGCCGTGCCGGATTTGGCGCTGTGGTTGCCGCGCGTGATGGGGCTCGGCTGACGGCTCTCAGTTCCGCGGCGCGCCGATTTCAACCATCAGGCGTTTCTCTGCCTCATTTTCCGCAGTCACATGGGCGCGATAGGCGGCGGTGTCCAAATAGCGCAGCGGCATATCAAAGCGCGCAATCACGGCCAGATGCGCGGGGTCATTCAACGCATCGCGAAACGCATCATGCAGAATGGCGGCCACGCCGGGGTCCATGCCGCGTGGGCCGGCAATGCCATAGCTGCTCTCACCATCTATCGGAAAGCCGAGCTCCACCAGCGTCGGCACGGCGGGGAAGCGCGCGGCGCGCTCGCGCATCCAAAGCGCCAGTGGACGGACCCGGCCATCAAGGGCCATTTCCGCCCAGGCGCTGGTCTCAGCTGAGAAATGAATAACGCCCGCCAGCAGCGCTTGCAGATTGGGCGCCGCGCCACGGAAGGGCACGGCCACCCAATCAATCCCAGCCATGCGGGCCAATTGAGTCATTTGCACATCGGATGTCAGCGCGCCGGGCGTGCCATAGCTGAACTTGCCCGGATTGGCCCGCGCATCGGCCAGCAAGGCCGCAAGGTCTCGCCAGGGCGCATCGGCGCGCACCACAATCCCGCCCATATAGCCAACCAAGCGCAGGATATAGGTGAAATCCCGCATCGGGTCCCAAAGCGGGCGGTCGGTTAGGGCGGGCAGGCGAAAGACGCCATTTGGCATTTGGCCCAGCGTATAGCCATCCGGCCGCGCTTCCCGCGCCATAAGCAAAGCACCAAGCGTTCCGGCCGCCCCTGGACGATTTTCCACCAATACGGGCTGCCCCAGGCGTCGGCTCGCCGCTTCGCAAATGGCGCGCATTTGGGCATCCGTGGGGCCACCGGGCGCCCAGGGGACGATCATGCGGATGGGGCGTTCGGGAAAGCGCTGCTGGGCGAGAGCGGGAAGGGAGAGACCCATTCCCGCCCCCATCGCCAAAAACCCACGCCGGTGAAGCGGCGCACCATGTCGGGGCATTTTATCAAACACCGGGCGGCTGTTACACTAAAGCCATCCCTGGGGAAATCATCGCCGGCATGGCGCAGGCCATGCCGGCGAAAGCCAATCAGCCAGTTTGCTGGATGGCGGAGAGCAACCAGCGCTCCTCAGGGCCACTACGGACAAAGGTCCAAAGCTCGGTCGAGGTCTGGCGTTCCGTGGTGGAACCTTCCACCAACTTGCCGCCGGCCTGTTCAAAGGTCGCATCCAGCAGGCTGAAGCGCATGGCAACGGTGGCGTAATCGAGGCCATCTTCATGCCAGGCTTCGGAAAGATCACCGCTTTCCAGCTTCACATCGCGGGTTTCATTGCGCCAGCCGCGCGCATCCAGGTCGCGGTAGTCATTCGCGAAATAGCCCACCATTTCAGGCGTCGCGAAGTCCCGCAGCCCCTTCAGGTCACGGCGCGACCAGGCGGCATTCACCTCGATCAGGCTTTGCTCAAAGGCCTGATAATCCTGCTGCGTCACTTGGACATCGCGCACGGGGGCAGCATAGGCGCCGCCTGCGACCGGGGCAGCGGCACCGCCCATTGGCGCGGGTTCCATCTGGCGCGCATAGCCGGAAGGCCCGGCCATGGCAGGCGCGGCCTGGCGGCGGCGGAACAGGCGGAAAGCGAACCAAATCAACCCGCCAATCAGCGCCACCTGAAGCAGCATGCCAAGCATGGCGCCGAAGCCGCCGATACCGCCGAGCAGCCCGCCGCCCAGGAACATGCCGATCAGGCCGCCCATCAGCAAACCACCAGCCAGCGCGCCCATGAAGGAACGCTGCGGCTGCGCTTGGGGCGGCATGCCCGGGCGGGCTGCGGCGCCCGCTTGTGGGGCGGTAGGCTGGGTTGCCGTACGCTCCATAGGCCGCGCGGCATTCGGCGCGGTCTGGGTCGGCGCCGGCGCGCTATAGGTCCGGCTGCCACGGCTGCCGGAAGAAGAATTGCCGCCGGGCTTGGCCTCGGCCAGCATCGGCGACAAAACCAGCGCAAGGGCCGCGAGAGCGGTCAAAAGATAACCTGGGCTACGCATTGGAAACGGGACCTCCCCAACATGAACAGGTTTTAATATAGGGCAGATTGCGCCAGAGCGAAGGGGTAAAAACAAGGTTTATCTGGTGGAACCCGTCGGAAGAGCTGGGGCAGGAAAAACTTATCTGCTTGTGGCCTTAAAATTATACGCATCGCTAGCAAGTTTCTGCTAACCAAATGCCTGATTATGCCCAGTTCTAGAATGCCCACCTCGAACCCCCATCGCAGCCAGTCCTCTATGCAGGATGCCGTGCGCCGGGCCATGCGTGATGAAGCAGGCAGAGCCGCCTTACGGGTCTCGCCAGGAAGAACCCCTGAAAGTCAAAGGCTAGTCTTCGCCCTTTTGCGAGAGATGGCGGATGTCAAAGGCGGGTCTTTGCTCGAAATCACCCCGGAAGACTGGCTTCTGACCGAACTCCCCCACCACGAGGCCAGCAGGCTCCAGGCGATGCTTGCGCAAATTCTCGGTGAAGGGGCGGTGGATCTTCTGCCGTTTCCGGAATCCAAATCTGTTTTGGCCGGTCTGCTCAATGCGCCGCGGATGCCCCAGTTTCTGGACCTTCCGGCAGCAGAGCCTGTTTCACTTTCTGGCTTCGACGGTTTATTGGACCGGCTGAACTTGTCGCACGTGTTTCGTCGGCAAAGCATTGTGAATATTTCCGACCCCAGCATGCCGAAACTCGTATTTCAACGGCTGTCGCTGGATGCTCTTGCCTTGCAGCAAGCCATGGCGCCCTTTTCGGAAGACAGGGCCTTGTTCAACCATGGGCAATCCTTGCTGCAAAGAAGCCTATTGGAAGCGCTCGGCGATGAGGGCACAAGGAAATCCGTGCTGGGCGGCGGCCCAATCGCTCCCTTACTGATTGACCTATCGCCTGAATTACTGCCCTCCTCGCAATCTTCGCCCGATGATGATGAACCCGCAAACGCCCGCGCCCTTTACGCGACGCTACCGCTGCATGAAGCGGTGACACTCGAAAACCTGACGGCACGCCGCGAAGCCCTAGGCCGCGAAGCTTGGGGGATCGCCGTTTCCGGCCTTTGCGCCACAGCGCTCACCTTGGTGGATGCCGAAATTTTGTCGGTTGATTGGCTCATTCTTCACTGGTCACCCTCCCTTGAAGATACGGGGCCGCTCAAGGCGCTGCGCCGGATCGAACCGGATCGTCTCATTTTGGATGGCTGCGACGGGGAAGCAGCGCTCGCCTGGGGCCTGAGCCGAGGGATTCAGCTGTATAGCGGGCCTTGGATTGAGGAGATCATTGCAGCCGGGCGCATGGATGGCTGCAGCAAGGCGGCACTTTGCACCCGCGCCGAATGCCGTGCGCGTGGGCTTGCCACCTCCCCTTCCGGGCGGCTTGGATGCCATATGCCGCATTTGCTTGAAGCCGTGCTACCCTCGATATCGTCATGAGCGCTCGCTTCTTAGAATCAACGCTAAAGGCTGAGGGTGCCAGTGGTGCAGTCGCGCTTTCCACCGCCATCCGCGATGCCGTGGCGATCGGGGAAGAACGCTTGGTGCTCATGCTGCGCTTCTCTGCCCTGCCGCGTGCCAGGCGCTTCGGCAGCCGCGCTGAGCTTTTGCGCGAATCCTGGGAACCATTGAACAGCACGGCACGGGTGCGCAGTTTCAAGCTGCCCGGCGGAGATCTGGTCGCCATCGGCCAGCCTATTACGAGCGACGTGCTGGAGCACCATCGAAGGGTGCTCTTTTCCATGCTGGAAACTGAGGAGGCCGAACGGGCCGTGCATTTTCTCCGCCTTCCCACCCAAGCTGCGGCGGTAATGGCGACGGTCGAAGACAGCCTTGGCATGGTTACCGCCATGCGCGCCATGATCCTGACGGAACCAAAGCAGCGCGCCGCGGATACCGCCGCCCTTGCTTCGGCCGAACGCGGCTTGGCTGCTGCGGATTTGAGTATTTTTTTTCGCCGCCAGAAGGTCTGCTGGCTGGAACCGGGCGGCCAGGAGACCAAGATTTTTTGGGAAGATCGGCGTGCCAATCTTGTGGAAATTTGTGAAAGACTCTTGCCGGGTTGCGATATCTCGCTCACGCCCGCATTCGCGCAGCGATTGTTGAAATCTGTTGATCTGCGACAGCTAAGCGATATCGCCCAGCCTGAAGAACGGCGCAAGATGCGCCCATTGTCTTTACCGCTTTGCCTGGAAAGCCTGTTTTCCCCAGAATTTCTTCGGCTTGATGCCCTTTTGCCCAAATCACAACGGCAAAGGCTCATCATCACTCTGAATGCCAAAGACGCGCTGGCTACGCCGGATTTGTTTCTCCTGGCCCGCAACTTTCTTCAGGCACGCGGTTACAAGATGATGCTCGAAGCTGGCTCGCCCTTTGTGGCTTTGGCAGTTCGAAACCTGCGCGATGGCTTCACCTACCTACGCCTTGTCTGGTCGGACGACTTTCCAAGCCCAGATAGCCGTTTGACAAAATTGTTGCGCAGCAAGCTACCCATTTCGGCGGAACATATCGTGCTGGCGGGCGCGGATCGCGCGGCGGCCATTGCCTGGGGCTGGGAAGCGGGCATTCGCCTGTTCCAGGGGCGCCTGATTGAAAGCCAACGCTCGGCCAAGTGAAGGCCTGACTTGGCGAAACGCTGCTTCGGGCCGATATGCCCCCCATGCCACTTCCCGCCATTCAGGCCGAAGGTCTGACGAAAACCTATAAAGACAGCGACCCGCCCGCCGTGGCAGGGCTGGATTTCACCCAGCCCGCCGGCAGTACCTGGGCGCTTTTGGGCGGCAATGGTGCCGGGAAATCCACGACCATCGCCATGCTGCTGGGCCTTTTGGTACCCAGTTCGGGGCGTGTGGTGGTGCTTGGCCATGATATGGCGCGGGACCGGTTTGCGGCGCTCGCACGAATGAATTTTTCCTCACCCTATGTCGCGCTACCGCATCGGCTGACGGTCCGGGAAAACCTGATGGTCTAACCGCATTTGTATACCGTGCCCAAGGCGCATGATCGCATCGCCGAATTGGCGGAAAGGCTGCAATTGACCGCGTTTCTGGACCGCCCGGCGGGGCAGCTTTCGGCGGGGCAAAAAACCCGGGTCGCGATTGCGAAATCCCTGATCAACCGTCCCGAATTGCTACTACTGGACGAACCGACCGCAAGCCTAGACCCCGATACGGGCGATTGGGTGCGGAGCCTTCTGGAAGAATACCGCGCCGAGTCCGGTGCCGCCATTCTGCTGGCGAGCCATAATATGGCTGAGGTCGAACGCCTCGCGGATCATGTGCTGATGCTGAAGGGCGGGCGGATTGTGGACCAAGGCAGCCCCAATGATCTGATCGCACGTTATGGCCGCGATGATCTGGAACAGGTGTTTCTGGATATCGCCCGCGGCCAGGGACGCGCGGCATGAGCGGCGCAGCGCGGCGGATCTGGGGGCTGATGTATCGGCATTTGGCGCTGTATCGGCGTTCCTGGCCGCGCGTTTTAGAATTGATGTACTGGCCGGTCCTGCAAATGCTGGTCTGGGGTTTTGTCACCGCTTGGCTTGCTGGCGTGCAGAACAATACTGCCAGTGTCACCGCCGGCGTGCTGCTGGGCGGTGTATTGTTGTGGGAGGTAACGCTGCGCAGCCAAATGGGCTTCGCCATTTCCTTCCTGGAGGAAATCTGGTCACGCAATCTGGGACATATTTTCGTGGCCCCACTACGCCCGCATGAATTGGTGGCGGGCTTGGTCGCCATGAGCATGCTCCGCACTGCCATCGGCGTGGGACCGGCCATTCTACTCGCCTTTCTGCTGTACGGCTTTGGCATCTGGACCCTGGGGCCGGTGCTGGTGCTCTATTTCGCGGCGCTGATGGCGATGGGCTGGGCGGTGGCGCTTGGCGTGACGGCCCTTATCCTCCGCCACGGCGCGGGGGCGGAGGCTTTGGCCTGGGGCGTGCTGTTCGGCTTGGCGCCCTTTTCAGCAGTGTTTTATCCGGTTTCGGTGCTGCCGGGCTGGTTGCAGCCGATCTCCCTTGCCATCCCAGCAACACATGTTTTTGAAGGCATGCGCGCAGCGCTGCTGAATGGGCAGCTTGCCTGGGATCATCTGGCCTATGCCTTTGGGCTAAATCTGATCTGGCTTGGCTTGGCGGCTTGGCTTTTCATGGCGCAATTCCAGGCGGCGCGCGTCCGAGGCGCTTTGATGAATATTGGCGAATAGATCAGGGCGCCCCTTTCATCTTGCGCGCTTTTCCGGCAAGTTTCTTCTTTCCGGTCCTTGGTGGGGCGATGGTCGCCTTTGCCCGGGCCGGTTGCGCTGGAGACTGGAAACGTGATTCCCGCCCTGATGCCGACCTATAACCGTGCCGACCTTGCTTTTGAGCGGGGCGAAGGCGCGCGACTTTGGACGGAAGATGGGCGACGCTTCCTGGATTTCGGCGCGGGCATCGCGACCTCCTCACTCGGCCATGGGCACCAGCACCTGACGCGGATGATCGCGGAACAGGCAGGCAAGATCATTCATGCCTCCAACCTGTATCGCATCCCGCAAGCAGAACGGCTAGCG
>CAMCZJ010000101.1 GCA_945886995.1 Asaia bogorensis | reverse complement strand
CTTCATGGTCGGCGGCACGCCAGAACATTTCTCTCGGGCCGAGCCGATCCTGAAGCAGATGGGGCGTAATGTCATTCATTGCGGGGTCGCTGGCGCCGGGCAGGGGGTGAAGCTGTGCAACAATATGATGCTCGCAGCGACTATGATCGTTACCTCTGAAGCCTTTGTTCTTGCGGAAAAACTTGGCCTTTCGCATCAGGCGCTGTTTGATGTCTGCTCCACATCCACCAGCAACTCCTGGGCGCTTTCCAGCTATTGCCCGGTGCCGGGGCCGGTGCCCGCCAGCCCCGCCAATCGGGATTACAAGCCGGGTTTCGCGGCAGCGCTGATGGCAAAGGACCTCGGCCTCGCGCAGGAAGCGGTGGAGCAAACTGGCATGGCTTCCCCCATCGGGGCGCATGCCTTGGCCCTGTTCCGGCAATATCTGGAACGCGGTGGCGGCGATAAGGATTTCTCCGGCATCATCAACATGATCCGCGAAGGGGGCGTGAAGTGACGACTTCCTTCGTCTCACCCCGCCTGCTGATGATGGGCGGAGGGTCTATCGGCCAGGCGGCGGCGGTGCTGGCACAATTGGGCCTGTCGCGCCCGCTGGTCGTGACCGATCCTTGGATGGTGTCTTCCGGCACGGTCGAAAAACTGCTGGCGCCGTTGAAGGCCGCCGGCATCAGCTACGGCGTCTTCAGCGATACCGTGCCGGACCCGACCGATACCGTGATCGCCACCGGTGTCGCTGCCATGCAGGACAGCGATTATGATTGCCTGATCGGTTTTGGCGGTGGCAGCCCGATGGATACCGCCAAGGCCATGACCATCCTGGCCGCGGCTCCCGCCGGGGCCAAAATGCGCGACTTCAAGGTGCCGGCCCAAGCCAATAAGGCCGCGCTTCCCGTGATCTGCATCCCGACCACCGCCGGCACAGGCAGTGAGGCCACGCGCTTCACCGTCATCACCGATACCGAAACCGATGAGAAGATGCTGATCGCGGGGCTGGGCGCGCTGCCCTTGGCCGCGATTGTGGATTACGAATTGACCTTCAGCGTGCCGCCGCGCACCACCGCCGATACGGGCATTGATAGCCTGACCCATGCGCTGGAAGCCCTGGTGTCCCGCCGCGCCAATCCGGAATCGGATGAATATGCTTTGCGCGCCATGCGCCTGATCGGCCCCAATCTCCGCACCGTTTATCAGGACCCGAAAAACGCTGCCGCGCGCGAAGCGATGATGAAGGGCGCGACGCTCGCCGGGCTTGCCTTCAGCAATAGCTCGGTCGCGCTGGTGCATGGCATGTCACGCCCAATCGGGGCGCATTTCCATGTGCCGCATGGGCTTTCCAATGCCATGCTGCTACCAGCTGTGACGGCCTATTCGCTCAATGCCGCATTGCCACGGTATGCCGAAGCGGCGCGCGCCATTGGCGTGGCGGGCCGCGATGAGGGCGACCAAAGCGCGGGGGCCAAACTGCTTGAGGAGCTTTCCGCGCTCAACCGCGAATTGGCGGTGCCGACGCCTGCGGCCTATGGCATTGATGCGGCGAAATGGGATGGGCTGCTGCCCACCATGGCGGCGCAGGCTTTGGCTTCGGGCAGCCCGGCCAATAACCCGGCAGTGCCGGATGCCGAGGCGATTATGGCACTCTACCGCCGCGCTTGGCAGGGCTGAGGCGCGTCTGGCCGCCGCGCTTGGCGCGCGGTGGTTCCGGCAGACCGAGCAAATAACCTTGGGCGAAATCTACGCCCAAGGCGCGCGTGATGCGGCGGAGCATGGCATTGGAAACGCCCTCCGCAATAACGTAACGCCCCTTGGCACGGGAATCGGCCAAGACAGCGCGCAGAAAATGGCGTGCCCGCATCTGGTGCGGCAATGCCTCAATCAGGCTGCGGTCAAGCTTCAGCCCGGCAAAGGGTAGGCCGGAAAGCCGCCAGCGGCGATCGCCAAGCACAATATCATCCAGCAATACCGGTACCCCGAGGCGCTTGAAATGCAGCAATGCCCGCCTGAGCCGGGGCCTGTCCCGGATGGCCTCCGTTTCGGTTAACTCAAGCAAAAGCGGCCCCCGCCTTGCGCCGCGGCGGCGGATCATGCGTGCAAGGATGGAAGGAATTTCGGGCTGGACCAGCACACTGAGTGGCATATTCACCGCAAGCCCGCCCTGCGGCGAGGCGGTGCGATGCCAATCATGCGCCAGGCGTTCCAGCATGGCCCGCGTCAGGTCCAAGGCAAGCCCAAGCTTTTCGGCGAGCGGCACAAAGGCTGAAGCGGATAGGAGACTATCATCGCGCGGCCAGCGGAGCAGGCCTTCAAGGGCGGCGACATGGCCATCGCGAAGGCGGATGATGGGCTGGTAGCGCAGCAAGAGTATCCGCTCAGAAAGAGCAGCGCGTAATTCTTGCGCTGGATCCTCCTGCGCATCTTTTGACGCGCGCGGCACCGGGTGGTTTGCCACCTTGCCCTGAAGCGATCTGGCTTTGCGCCCCATTACGCGCCCCAATCTCTTGGCTTGAAAAGCTCAAGTTGAGGGGATTGTAACAGCATTCCGGCGCCTGGGAATTGGCCTTTATCTGGGGGCAGTGGCCTCTGCCCTGCCGGGAGGCGCCGCATCCGGCATGCGGAGCCGATTGCGCCCGGTGAACAGCACGATGGGGGCGGCGATGAACACCGAAGAGCCCGCAGAAATCACAATGCCGACCACCATCACCCAGGCAAAGCCCGAGAGCGTATCACCGCCGAACAGCGCCAAAGGAAGTGCTGAAAGCAGCAAGGTCATGGAAGTGCCGAGTGAGCGGTTCATCGTCTCATTGATCGAAAGATCCACCAATTGCTCTAGCGGCATGGCTTTGAATTTGCGCAAATTCTCCCGCATGCGGTCAAACACAACCACCTTGTCATTGGCCGAAAAGCCGATGATGGTCAGGATCGCGGCGACGGTGGTCAGATTGAACTCAATACCGAACAACACCATGAAGCCGATGGTTTTTGTTGCATCCAATATCAGCGTGGTGATGGCGGCGATGCCGAACTGCCATTCAAACCTGATCCAGATATAGATCAGCATGGCAAGGAAGCTCAGGCCAAGCGCCATCATCCCGCCGATGAATAGCTCATCCGAAATGCGATTACCAACCGCTTCCACGCGCAGGATGCGCGTGCCGGGGGCGGCTTTTTCCAAAGCTTCTCGCACCGCAGTAACGGCCCTTTGCACGCCGCCTTCATCACCTTGCGCAGGCAGGCGCAGCGCAAAAGTGGCGGGATCGCCAAATTGCAAAAGCGTCGCATCGCCAAGCCCAAGCCCGCCCACAGCGCCGCGGAGCACGCCAATGTCACCAGGGCCGGGCGTGCGGATTTCCATCTCCACCCCGCCCTTGAAATCAATCCCTTTCTCGAGCCCTGGGTGGAAGGCAATGGCCACCGACAATGTTGAAAGAACTGCCGAGATAATCAGCCCCATCTTGGCGCCGCGCATGAAAGGAATGCGCGTACCATCGGGGAAAATGCGGAAAAGCGGGCGGCGCAGGCGTTCCAGCAGGGAAAGCCCTGGGCGTTGGAATACGGGCAATTCCTTGGGGCGTGTCCGGCGATACCACCAGGAAGCAAAAAGTCGCGTCAGCACTGTCGCGGTCCACATCTGCACAATGGTGCCGATGGCGACCGTGACGGCAAAACCCTTCACCGGGCCAGAACCAAAACCATACAAACAGGCCATGGCAATAAGGTTTGTCAGGTTGGAATCGAGAATGGTGCCTGATGCTTTGGTATAGCCCGCTTCTAACGCATTGATCGGCGATCGGCCGTTTTTCACCTCTTCCCTGATGCGTTCATTGATCAGGATATTCGCGTCCAGCGCGGTGCCCAGCGTCAGCACAATCCCGGCAATGCCGGGCAGTGTCAGTGTTGCTTCCAGAACGGAAAGCCCCGCCATCAGCAGCACGATATTGAAGGCAAGCGCGATATTGGCGAACCAGCCCAAAACGCCATAGGCAAAGCCCATATAAAGGAACACGAAAAGCGTCCCGACCGCGAGCGAGATCATGCCCGCGCGAATCGCATCCGCGCCCAGCTCGGGCCCGACAGTGCGTTCTTCCACAATCGTCAGCGGCGCGGGCAGCGCGCCGGCGCGCAGCAGCACGGCAAGGTCATTCGCCGTGCGCACGCTAAAGGACCCGCTGATCTGCCCCTGGCCGCCGGTGATGGGTTCGCGGATCACGGGGGCGCTGATCACCTTGTCATCCAGCACAATGGCGAAGGGGCGTCCGACATTGGCGCGGGTGATATCGGCAAAGCGCCTGGTGCCAGTGCCGTCAAAGGTGAAATTGACCACCCACTCGCCGGTGCGCGAATCCTGCCCGGCGCGGGCATTGGTTAAATTCTTACCGTCCACCGCTACGCTGCGGCGCACCGCTACGCGTTCGCCGGCGCGCTCGCTCGGCAGGAACATCACGCCAGGGGGCGGGCTGCCGGCCAGATTGGCGCTTTCATCCACCAGATGGAAAGTCATGCGCGCGGTGCGCCCCAGCAAATCCTTGATGCGATTGGGGTCTTCCACGCCGGGCAGGGTCACCAGAATACGTGCTTGGCCTTGGCGCGCGATCAGCGCTTCCGCGACACCGGTTTCATCCACGCGGCGGCGGATGATTTCGATGGATTGCTCCACCGCCGCACTCGCCTTGGCGCGGAGCCCTGCTTCACTGAGCATGGCCGTGACCGTGCCGTCAGGGGCGGTTGAGACCTCAATATCCGGGACATTCTGGCCGGTGGGGAGTGTCACGGGTTCGGCCAATTCACGCAAAGCCGCCGCCGCCGCGCTGGCCTGCGCCGGGTCCAGCACGCGAAAGCCCATGCGGCGGTTCGGCCCATCGGCGGCCAGATTCACATAGCGGATATTCGCGGTGCGGAGCTTGCCGCGCACGCCATCCACTACGGATTCGAGCCTTTCCCGCACAACGGTGTTCAAATCCACTTCCAGCAGCAGATAGGACCCGCCGCGCAAATCCAGCCCAAGGCTGATCTGGCGCGGTTCCATCCAGGATGGAAAAGCCGAACGCGGCATGAGATTTGGCAGGCAAAGCAGGACCCCGAGCAGACAAACGCCAAGAATGACAGCCTGTTTCCAGCGCGCGAAATGAAGCATGAGCGGGTGGGATCCCCTGGTTGAGCGGGCGGACAATGGCGACGCACCTCAGGGGATGCAAGCCCGCCCCGGTTAGGTGTAGCTTCCGCGCATGAATGTGAACCCCGCAAAACTGCGCCTGGGCATTTTGGGGGTCGGTCATTTTGGCCGATTCCATGCGCTCAAGGCCGCCGCCAACCCCGCCATCCACCTGATTGGCCTGCATGATGCTGCACCTGATAGGGCGGCCCAAATCGCCGGGGAGGTAGGCGCCCCGGCGCTTTCGCCGGACGCCGTGATCGCGGCGGCGGATGCCGTCATCATCGCCGCCCCCACGCGCTTTCATTACGCGCTGGCCGAACAGGCGCTTGAGGCGGGCCGGCATGTCTTTATCGAAAAACCCATCACGGCGAGCTTGGATCAGGCGGATAAGCTGATTGCGTTGGCCGCGCGCCAGGGGCGAGTCCTGCAAGTGGGGCATATTGAACGCTTCTCGGCGGCGTTTCGCACCGTGATGGCAACCCCTTCCGGTGGCCGGGCAATATCCTTTGAAGCGGTGCGCGCCGCGCCCTTCCGCCCGCGCAGCCTGGATGTCTCCGTCGTGCTGGACCTGATGATCCATGATCTGGACCTGGTCATGGAATTGGCGGGCGGGGAGCCGGAAGCGGTGGAGGCGGTGGGGGCGGCCATAGCATCTGACCATCCGGATTTCGCGGTGGCGCGGCTGCGCTTTTCCGATGGGCGGGCGGCTTCCATCACGGCGTCCCGCGTTTCGCTGGCCATGGAAAGGCGCCTGCGCGTGCTGGGGACCGAGGGCGAAATGGCGGTGGATTTCCTCACGCGCTCGCTCGGCGTGCTGCGGCGCGGCGGGGCGGAGCCGGTTGAGACCATGCCGGGCCATGGCGTGGATCGCGCTACCTGGACGGATCATGACAGTCTGGAGGCCGAACAGGGGGCTTTCATTGCGGCCTGCCAGGGGCGGGGGCCGGTGGTGGTGGATGGCGCTGCGGGGCGGCGCGCTTTGAAATGGGCGCTCGCGATTGAGGACGCTATTCGGGCGCAAGGCTGACCCCCTCTTGCCGCCGCGCGATTCCGGGCGGAGCATCGCGCCAGCCTAATTTGGGGAAACGCGATGAAGCCAAGAATAGCGATTTTCGGTGCGGGCGCGGTTGGCGGTTATGCCGGCGCCCATATGGTCCAGGCGGGGGAGGATGTGACCTTCATTGACCCCTGGCCCGAACATGTGGAGGCGATGCGCAAGACGGGCCTGCGCATCACCCATTTGCGCGACGTGCCGGAATTCACCGTGAAGCCGCGCGCGCTGCATTTGACGGAAGTGCAGGCCCTGGCGAAAGAAAAGCCGATTGATATCGCCTTCATGTGCATGAAATCATATGACACCGCCTGGGCGACGACGATGATTGCGCAGTATCTCTCGCCCAGCGGTTATGTGGTTTCGCTACAGAATTGCATCAATGAGGAAGTGATCGCCGGCATTGTTGGCTGGGGCCGCGTGCTGGGCGCGATTGCCAGCCTGATCACGGTGGAATTGGCGGAGCCTGGCCATGTGCGGCGCGCGGCGGGCAAAAGCGGAACATCGCATACGGTGTTTCGCGTGGGAGAACCGCATGGGCGGATTTCACCGCGCGCGGAACATATCACAAAGCTGGTGGGGCTGACCGATAGTGCTTTGACCACCAGCAATCTTTGGGGGGAGCGTTGGTCCAAGCTGGTTGCGAATGTCATGGGCAATGGGCTTTCCGCCTGCACCGGCCTGACCACGCGCGACATGGTGGCGGATGATGCCATTCGCGGCTTTGCGGCGCGTTTGGGGTCTGAGGCGATCCGCATTGGCCAAGCGCTCGGCTATGATCTGGAGGAGGTTTTCCACCTGGACCCCGAGATCATCGCCCGCGCCGGTGAGGGCGATGCGGCGGCGCGCCAGAGCTATGATGAGCATCGGCTGGCTGAAACATCCAAGGGTGGTGGTGGCGCACATCGGCCATCCATGGGCCAGGATATGGTGAAGGGCCGGCGGACGGAGATTGAATATCTGAACGGCTTTGTCGTGGATAAGGGCGCGACGATTGGCATTGATGCACCGGCCAATGCGGCGCTGACCGATATCGTCAAGCGTGTCGAACGCGGTGACGCGAAGCCAAGCCCGGAATTGATTCGTGGCTTGCGGTTGAATTGAGAGAGTAGTTTTTGCAGACGAAATAAGGAGGAAAACGACAATGATGAATCCGATGGCACTCACAGGCAAGACCATCATCGTAACTGGCGCGGGGCAGGGTATTGGCCGCGCCATATCCGAATTAGTGCTGGGGCTTGGCGGCAATCTGGTGATGGTGGAACGCAACCGCGAAACCCTGATGCAGGTGGCGGAAGACCTGGCGGGCGATCACACCATGGCCATTGAAGGCGATGTGAGTGAGGAAGAATTTGGGCCGCAATGCGTGGCGGATGCGGTGGCGCGCTTTGGTGCCGTGCATGGGCTGGTGAATTGCGCCGGCATCACGCGCCCCGCGATGATCGAGAAAATGACGCTCCGCCAATGGCAGGAAGTGATCAATGTGAACCTGACGGCCTGTCATTTGATGCAGCAGGCGGTGGGCAAACACATGATTGAACGTGCGCGCGCCGGTGATGAACGCCCCGGTGCGATTGTGAATATTTCCTCGACCGCCGGCAAAAGGGGCAGCATTGGTCAGGTGAATTATTCCGCCGCCAAGGCTGGGCTTTTCGGCGTGACCATGACAGCGGCGAGCGAATGGGCGCGGTATGGCATTCGCGTGAATAGCGTTGGCTTCGGTACGGTGGAAACCCCGATGACCGAGGTTATCCGTTCAGAGCGTTTCCGCGAACGCACGCTGGCGCGTATTCCGCTTAATCGCGTGGCGCTGCCATCGGAAGTGGCGCCCTTGATCTGCTTCCTGCTGTCCGATGGGGCTTCGTTCATTACGGGGCAGAATTGGGTGCAATGCGGTGGGGCGCATATGCAGCCCTGAGGCTGATGAGAGCAGATCACGTTCAGATGGAATCATCTGAACGTGTGAAGATGCTCGAAAAACAACCATGTAGAGCGGGTTGCGTGAACCCATGTGAACGCGACACGCTCTAAGGCAGCGCAGCGAGTACCGCCGCTGCTGCCGCTTCCGATGGCGCGCCTTCCGGCGCGTGGAGTTTTGCCAGGGTTTCCGCGAAGCCCTGGCGCTGTGCGGCGATGAACGCCTCATCCTGCGAAAGCGGCAGTAAAGCGCTGGTAAGTTTTTCTGGCGTGCAATCTTCCTGAATGCATTCCGGCACCACTTCCCGCCCGCAGAGCAGATTAACCAGCGAGGCATGCGGCACCTTGACGAGCCGCCGCGCAATTGCCGCTGTGATGGGATTGACGCGATAGGCAACGATATGCGGCACGCCGGCCACCGCCATCTCAAGCGATGAGGTGCCGGATTTGATCAACCCCGCGCCGTTTTCTGCCGCTGCCGCAAAGGCATCATGTTTGTGGGCCAAGTCTTCAACAAGAATGGGTGCCGCCGGCCAGGTGCCCGCCGCTTCGCGCACTAGCGGCGCAACAATAGGCGAGACAGCGACCACCGGGCGCAGACCTGGGTTTTGTGGCAACAGGGCCTTGAGCGTCGCGCCGAAAATCGGCAGCAAGCGCGTTGCTTCAATGCGCCGGCTGCCCGGCATGATGATCAGCGGGCGATCGGTTGCCGCCAGCCCATGGCGGGCGCGGAAACGCGCGGCATTGCCCTGATCCACCCCGCTTTCCAGCACTGGATGGCCCACGAAAGTCACGGGTATGCCAGCCGCTTCGAAAAACGCAGGCTCGAACGGTAGCAGGCAGAGCAGATAGTCAATCTTGCGCCGCAACGTCTTGACGCGCCCTGGCCGCCAGGCCCAGACCTGCGGTGCAACGTAATGCATGACGCGGATGCCATGCGGCTTCACCGCTTCCGCTATCCGCAGCGTAAAACCTGGGCTGTCAATCGTGACCAGAAGCGCGGGTTGGCGGGCGAGGATATCGGCTTCTGTTTCAGCGAGGCGCCGCTTCAATTGGCGGATACGCGGCAGCACTTCCAGCAAGCCCATCAGCGCCAATTCGCGGTAGGGGAAAAGGCTTTGAATGCCCTGTTCGGCCATGCGTTCGCCGCCAATGCCGGCGAAGCTCAACTCAGGCCGCGCCTTGCGCAAAGCCGCGATCAGCCGCGCGCCGAGCACATCGCCTGAAGCTTCCCCAGCAATGATATAAATCAGCGTCATGCAAAATTTGCGGGCTTGGGTGAGCCGAAGGGCGCCCTTGGCCAATCGCGGTGATTGAGCACGGCGCCATCGCGCCGCACGGCCTCAATCAGACTGGGATCGAGCGTGCAAAATACCCAGCCCGGCGCATCCATCTGACCTTCGGCGAGGATACCATCGGCGGGAAAGCCGCGATCCATCGGGCCGAAAACGCCGGCCCGGCCATGATTGACATCAAGCGCCGCGGACCAAGGCGCTTCACCAACCGTTGGCGTGATCGCGACATAGCATTGGTTTTCCAAAGCGCGCGCGCGGGCGGAGAAATGCACGCGGTTGAAACCAGCGAGTGTATCCGTGCAGCTTGGAGACAGGATCAGCCAGGCGCCGGCCATCACCTGCACCCGCGCGTGTTTCGGGAATTCGATATCATAGCAGATGGAAATGCCGATCCTGCCCCAGGGCGTATCAAACACATTGGGGTCGGCGCCTTGGCTGACGCCCCAACGTTCAGTCTCGAAGCGCGTCATGGCGCGCTTATCCTGAAAGGCGATGAGCCCTTCTGGCGTGATCAAGGGGGCGCGATTGACCACGCGGCCATCGGCGGCGCGCATGGGCAAGGTGCCGGGCTGGAGCCAAACGCGGTGCCGCCGCGCGGCTTCGCGCATCGCGGTGAGGATATCCGGCGCGGCGGTGATCATGGCGGCAAGCTCAGCGGCTTCAGTCGCCTCCCCACCGTTCAAACCAGCGCCGAGTTCCACCGCCGCATATTCCGGCAGCACCAGCAAATCCGCGCTCGCGCGGCCTTCTTCCAGCCAGCGATCAAGCGCTAGCGCGAATGCCGCGATGGAGGCCGGGCGCCCCACCGGATATTGCAGCAGGCCAAGGCGGATGGGGGCTGCTTCCGTCATGAAAGCTGCTTGATCCAGAAGGAAAGCACATGCGGTGTTTCGCGCGTATCGTCCACTTCGCGCCAGGACATCACGGTTGAGATATCGGGCCGCGCTTCATAGCCGCGATTGCGCCAAAACCCATCCAGCGGCGTGTAATCGCGTGGCCGGCGCGGATCATTTTCATTGCGCACAACGGAACAGAAGGCAGCGATGGAAAGCCCGAGCCGGCGCGCATGCGCTTCGCGTTCCTGAAAGAAGCGCACGCCCGCACCTTGGCCGCGATATTCGGGCAATAAAACGCTCTCACCGAAATAGCAGAGGCTCGCCGCATCCAGCCCAGCACTGGCCCAGGAAGCGCGGAGCTTATCGCTGGCTTC
>CAMCZJ010000100.1 GCA_945886995.1 Asaia bogorensis | reverse complement strand
TCATCAAAAGCCCCGCCGATATCTTCCGCCTGCATCAAAAGCGCGAAACACTGGCAGGCTTTGAAGGCTGGGGTGAACGCAAAATCAGCAAATTACTGGAAGCGATTGAAGCGCGGCGCAGTGTGGGTCTAGAACGTTTCATCTTCGCGCTTGGCATTCGCCGCATCGGTGAACAGAACGCCAAGCTCCTGGCGCGGCATTATCACAGCCTGGAAGCCTGGCGCGCTGCCATGATCGCCGCGCATATCATCGGGTCTGAAGCGCGGGAAGAATTGGGCTCCATCCAGGGCATCGGCCCCACCATTGCGGAGGAGCTTGTCGAATTCTTCGCCGAACCGCGCAACCTGGCCGCGCTTGATGACCTCGCCGCCGAAGTCTCGCCTTTGCCGGTTGAAGAAACTGGCGCTGGCGATAGCCCCTTCGCCGCCAAGACCATGGTTTTTACCGGCACGCTTGAGAGAATGACGCGCGATGAAGCGGAAGCACTCGCCGAACGCCTCGGCGCTAAGGTCACGAAATCGGTTTCCAAGAAAACCGATCTCGTTGTTGTTGGTGCAGATGCAGGATCGAAAGCCGCCAAGGCAGCAGAGCTTGGCGTGAAGGTGCTGACCGAAGCCGAATGGCTGGGAATGGTGGGCAGTTAAATCGGCGCACAGGCCGCGCGCAGCCAGGTAGCAGTTTCCGCATCCAGCAGCGGCGCCACTTCTGCCGCGACGCGCGCATGATAGGCATTCAACCAATCACGCTCAGCCACGGTCAGCAGGGCGGGTTCGATCAGCGCACGGGCAAAGGGCGCCAGAGTCAGGGTTTCGAATTCCAGAAACGGCTTGGCGGCAGCGGCGATCTCGGCCTTTTGCACCAGCAGCAGGTTTTCCAGCCGAATGCCAAACTCGCCCGTGGCGTAATAGCCAGGCTCGTTCGATAGGATCATGCCCTCAGCCAAAGCCACCACGCGCGCCGCGCGGCTAAAGGCCGCCGGCCCTTCATGCACCGAAAGATAGGACCCAACGCCATGCCCCGTGCCGTGATCGTAATCCAACCCCGCATCCCATAAGGGGCGCCGCGCCAGCGCATCCAAATGCGGCCCGGCGACACCAGCGGGGAAGCGCAACGTGGCAAGCGCAATATGGCCCTTCAACACGCGCGTCACACATTCACGCAAATGCGGCGGTGCAAGCCCCGGCCCGGTCCAGAGCGTGCGCGTGATATCCGTGGTGCCATCCAAATATTGCCCACCCGAATCAATCAAATAGCATTCATTAGGATGGATGGCGCGATGGCTCGCCTCCGTCGCGCGGTAATGCACAATCGCGCCGTTTTCGCCCGCGCCACTGATGGCCGGGAAGCTTTCCGCCTGAAACAGCGGCACGTCGCGCCGAAACGCCAACAAGCGTGCGGCGGCGGAGATTTCCGTAAGGCCGCCCTTTGGCGCTTCCGCCGCGAACCAGCGCAGAAACCGCGCCATCGCCACCGCATCGCGCTGATGCGCCGCGCGTGCGCCCTGTTGTTCCACCGCGTTCTTGCAGGCGCGCGGCATGCGGCAGGGGTCTTCTCCCGCACGGATTTCCGCGCCCGCTTCGCGTAGCCAATCTGTGAACCAGGAAGGTGTGGCTTCCCGGTCAATCCGTACTTGCTTGCCTTTCAAGGCGTGTAGCGCCGCCGGCATGGCATCACGCGGCGCAATTGCCACTGCATTGCCCAAGGCCGCGCGGGTTTCGTGGTCCAGCTTCGCCGGTTCCATGAATAATGAGACCGCGCCATCCGCGAACAATAGCGCAAAGCCAAGCGCCAAGGGCGTATGGTCCAAATCACCGCCGCGAATATTCAACAACCAGGCGATGGAATGCGCATCGGCCAGCACCACCGCGTCTTCCCCCGCCGCGCGCAATGCTGTTGCCGCATCGCTGCGCTTTTCGGCAGATGGCTTGCCGGCGTAGGCCAGGGGATGCACCCGCGCCGGCGCCTCTGGCGCGCGTGGCCGATCCGCCCAAATCGCGTCAATCGGGTTGGCGGGCAAGGCGCGAAAGGTCACGCCCAGGCGCTTCAGCCGTTCCAGCGCCGGTTCGCTATGCAGCCAGGGGTCATAGCCAATCACGAGGCCATCCGCATGGGCGGCCAGCCAATCGGCGGGCGGTTCTTCCGTGATGTGGCGCGGTTCCCAAAGCGCTACATCAATCTGGTTACGGATTTGCAGCGTGTAGCGGCCATCGGAAAACACCGCCGCCTGCCGGGGCAGCACAATGGCCAGCCCCGCACTACCCGTGAAGCCCGTCAGCCAGGCCAGCCTTTCGACGGAACGCGGCACATATTCGCCCAAATGCTCATCTGCACGAGGGATCAGGAAGCCCTGCACCCCCATCCGCGCGAGTTCGGCGCGCAAGGCGCCCAAGCGTTCAGCCCGATTCATGACCAGGTCCTTACCAAATATTTCTGAAATGTTGCATGACTTCCTGTGGATGCATGCGCTGGACGCATGTCTCTGCTGTGGTCTTCGCGCATCACCTGTGCCCCAGAAGCCTCTATATGATCGTCCATCGGACAGCGACCCTGCCCTATCGGCTGGCGCCTCCGCAAAGGAAAGAAGCTAAACATGAACCCGCATTTCGCCAATCTCGAAACCAGCCTCTCGGCCCGCGCCGCGACGATTGAGGCTATTCATCGGGAAGTCGCCGCCGCCCGCGCCAGCGCGCGCAGCCGCGCCTTTGGCCACACCTTCAAGATGATCGGGGCCGGCATCGGCGCCGTGCTGACCGCCATTGCCACTTGGCCAACCAAGCGTGACACCTACAAGGCGCTGGATCAGCTCTCAGACAAGCAGCTTGCCGATATCGGTCTGGCGCGTGGTGAAATCAGCCGCGTTTTTGAACCGGGCTTCGCGGCCAACGATGGCGCCCTGCCGACGGGCCGTGCTGCCTGAGCATTTTCAAGCCAAGAGGAAACGCTTGGCGGCTCGGAAAATGCGATCAAGCAAGTTGTTAGGGGCGCTTCGTCGTTCTTGGCGTCGGCAAGGCGCCCCTAACCCCGAAATATCCTGCGCAGCCAGGATTTTAGGCCGCCCCCCTCGGGCGGCCTTTTTTTTGCCCCCGGGGAGTTTTGATGCGTCACATGCGGTCGCCGCGCCGGGGGGGCGAGGGCCGAGGCGATGCTATGCCGCCCCGTATCTTCTGCCGCGATCAGCCGCGCTTCCAAAGCTGTCACTTGCGCCACAGCCTCGGGCGGGTTGAGCGCCGTCAGCGCTTCCGCCGCCCCTTCCGCTTCCGCGAAATCCCCCGCACGGCGCAGCGCATCAATCACGCGCACGGATTGTTCGGCATCAAGCGCCGGGCCGCTCCGCCACAATGCCACCGCTTCGCGGCGCCATTGCCGCGCCAGATCATCGCGGTTGAGATCATCTGCCACCCAAGCGGCGTGCAGCGTTGCCTCCGCCGCCGCATGCAAAGCGCCGGTTTCTTCCAGCACATGCGCCCAGGCCAAAAAGCGCCGCGCCAAAACCGGGTGCGATGTATCTGCAATCAGCGCGCGATAGGGGGCCGCGGCCACCGCTTCAGCCCCGGCGGGATGCGATTCAGTAATGTCGGGCGCGGCATAGCCGCAATGCGGGCAGGCTTGCAGCCAGCGCGCCATGGTGGACCGCACAGGCTCACCCGGCCTTAAATCCAGATCGGGCGCCTGTTCCGGCACGGGCGGGCGAAAGCCTGGTTGCTGGCTTTCATGGCCGCATACCCCGCAACGCTTTTCCCGCCCCGCGGATTTTGGCGCGGTGGCCATTACGCGGTGCGGTCAGCCCCGCCCGATTGCAGCGCCGCCTGCGCCGCCGCCAAGCGCGCCACCGGCACGCGATAGGGCGAACAGGAAACGTAATCCAAACCGACGCTCTCACAGAAATGGATGGAAGACGGGTCGCCCCCATGTTCGCCGCAAATGCCAAGCTTGATGTCTGGCTTCACGCTGCGGCCTTTCTCGGCGGCAATGCGCACCAGCGCGCCTACGCCATCCGGGTCAATGGAGACAAACGGGTCCTTCGGGAAAATACCTTTTTCGATGTAAAGCGGCAGGAACTTGCCGGCATCATCACGCGAAAGGCCAAAGGTGGTTTGCGTCAGGTCATTCGTGCCAAAGGAAAAGAAATCCGCCACAGTTGCAATCGCATCGGCAGTGAGGGCGGCGCGCGGCAATTCAATCATGGTGCCGACACTATAGACCACATGATACCCGCCTTCGGCGAAAACCTCCTGCGCGACGCGATCCACCATGGCGCGGGTGATTTCCAATTCGCGCTTGGTTGCGACCAGTGGAATCATGATTTCCGGCACCGGGGCCTTGTGAGTCTTGCGGCCAATCTCGGCCGCCGCTTCAAAAATCGCACGCGCCTGCATTTCATAGATTTCCGGGAAGGAAATCCCCAAGCGACAGCCGCGATGCCCGAGCATCGGGTTCGCTTCCGACAATTCCTGCATGCGCCGCTGCATCGCCTCAACCTCAGTACCGAGCGATGCTGCCACTTCCGCAACTTCATAGTCGCTATGCGGCAGGAATTCATGCAAGGGCGGATCAAGCAGACGGATCGTCACCGGCAGCCCGGCCATTATTTCAAACAGGTCAAGGAAATCCTTGCGCTGGAAAGGCAGCAAACGCGCAAGTGCGGCGCGCCGGCCTTGTTCCGTTTCCGCCATGATCATCTGGCGCACCGCGCCAATACGCTCAGGATCGAAGAACATGTGTTCTGTGCGGCATAGCCCGATGCCTTCCGCGCCAAAGCGCCTGGCGGTTTCCGCATCCAAGGGCGTTTCCGCATTGGCGCGCACACGCAAGCGGCGCACCTTATCGGCCCAACCCATGAGAGTCGCGAAATCGCCGGAAAGCTGCGGTTCCACCATGGCGACAGTGCCGATAAAAACCTCACCTGTCGCACCATCCAGGGTGATGATCTGGCCGGCTTCGATGCGCACGCCACCTGCGCTGAGATATTGGTTGTTGTAATCCACCGTGACACCGCCGCAGCCCGCCACACATGGCCGGCCCATACCGCGTGCCACCACCGCGGCGTGGCTGGTCATCCCGCCGCGTGTGGTCAGCACACCGCGCGCCGCATGCATGCCGTGAATATCCTCAGGCGAGGTTTCAATCCGCACCAGAATGACGCTTTCGCCTTTTTGTGCGCGCGCTTCAGCTTCATCCGCGCTGAAGACAACGATCCCGCAAGCCGCACCGGGGGAAGCCGGCAGGCCCTTGGCGAGCAGCTTGCGCGGCGCCTTTGGGTCCAGCGTTGGGTGCAGCAATTGATCAAGCGCAGCCGGGTTCACGCGGCGGACGGCTTCCGTGTGATCAATCAAACCCTCACGCGCCATATCCACGGCGATTTTCAGGGACGCGGCAGCCGTTCGCTTACCATTGCGCGTTTGCAACATATAAAGCTTGTTGCTCTGCACCGTGAATTCAATGTCCTGCATGTCGCGGTAATGGCGTTCCAGCGTGGCGCGCACCTGCACCAATTCGGCATAGGCCGCGGGCATGGCATCTTCCATGCTGCGTTCGCTGGGTTTGGAACGTTCCTTCGCCATGGGTTGCGGCGTGCGAATGCCCGCCACCACATCCTCACCCTGCGCATTGATCAGATATTCGCCGTAAAAGACATTCTCGCCCGTGGAAGGGTCGCGCGTGAAGCACACACCCGTGGCGCAATCCTCACCCATATTGCCGAAGACCATGGCTTGCACATTAACCGCCGTGCCCCATTCAGCCGGGATGTCATGCAGGCGCCGATAGGTCACCGCGCGCTGGTTCATCCAACTGCCAAATACCGCGCCAATCGCGCCCCAAAGCTGGGTTTCAGGATCCTGTGGGAAGGGCCTGCCGGTGACTTCTGCGACTATTTCCTTATAGCCATCCACCACGCGATGCCATTCGGAAGCGGTGAGTTCGGTATCTTCGTTCTTGCCGGTGTCGAGCTTCACATGCTCGATAATTTCCTCAAAGCGATGATGATCAACATCGAGCACGACGGACCCATACATCTGGATGAAGCGGCGATAGGAATCCCACGCAAAGCGCGCATCGCCGGAAGCCAGGACCAGGCCTTCAACGGTTTGGTCATTCAGGCCAAGGTTCAGCACCGTATCCATCATGCCCGGCATGGAAACCCGCGCGCCGGAGCGCACAGATACCAGCAATGGCCGGTGATGATCACCGAAGCGGTTACCCACCGCTTCCTCAATGTGCGCCAGTGCCGCGCGCACCTGCACCGCCAGATCATCCGGGTATTTCTGCCCATTATCGTAATAAGTGGTGCAGACTTCAGTCGTGATAGTGAAGCCAGGCGGTACAGGCAAACCAATCGAGGCCATTTCGGCCAGGTTGGCGCCCTTGCCACCCAGAAGATTCCGCATATCGGCTCGGCCTTCATTATGGCCGGCGCCGAAGCTATAGACCCATTGTGTCATGGGGGGGTTCCTCAGGCTTCAATCTTGGAGAAATCCGCCACGGCATCCATGGCGGCACGAAGTCGGGCAAGCAGTCGCAGACGATTGCGGCGAAGTTCCGGCGCGGGATCGTTCACGATCACTTTTTCGAAAAAAGCATCCACCGGGGCGCGGAGCCCAGCCATGGCTTCCATGGCGCGCTCAAAATCCTCGGCCTCGATATCCAGGCGGATGCGCGTGCCGGCTTCTTCAAGCGCGGCGGCAAGGGCAGCTTCTTCCGGCAGTTTCAGCAGATGGGCTTCATAGCCCGTATCAAAGGCATGGCCATCGCGCTTTTCCTCTATGCGGAGGATGTTGATCGCGCGGCGATGCGCCGCCAGCAGATTGGCGCCGGCTTCTGATTCGACAAAGCCGCGCACGGCATCAGCGCGGGCGAGCAGGCGGTTCAGGTCATCATCTGGCGTCGCGCCAAAGACCGCGGCGACCACATCATGCCGCGCGCCTTCGCCACGCAATTGCACTCGGTGGCGTTCGGCGAGGAAATCGAGCAAGCCGGCAGCGAAAGCCGCGACCATTGGGGGATGCGCTGCACCGCTTGGCGCCTGCCAGCCGCTGGCGCGCTTCGCTTCCGCGATGTCCACACCGAAGCTGGGCTGTGCGGTGCTGCCGGTTGCTTGCGGGAAGCCGAAAAAGGCTTCGCCGATGATATCCCCGAGCGACAGCCGCAGCCCATTTTCGCGAATGATACGAATGACGCCGAGCGCGGCGCGGCGGAGCGCGAAGGGATCGCCACTGCCGGTTGGCTTTTCGCCCACCGCGAAGAAGCCAACCAATTGGTCAATCTTATCCGCCAGTGCCACTGCGATGGCGATGGGCTCCTGCGGCACAGCATCACCCGCGCCCGCAGGGCGGTAATGTGCGGCAATGGCTTCCGCCACGCGGGCATCCTCACCCTGATCCAGCGCGTAATAGCGGCCCATCACGCCCTGCAATTCAGGGAATTCACCCACCATGCCGGAAGCGAGGTCAGCCTTGGCAAGCTGTGCTGCGCGCCGTGCCAGCGCTGCATCCGTGCCCAGTTTTTCCGCAATCAGCCCAGCAAGGGTTTCAAGCCGCGCCACGCGCTGGCCCTGCGTACCAAGCTTGGCATGAAACACCACGCTATCCAGCTTCGGCAGGAAGCTTTCCAGCTTTTGCTTGCGGTCCAAATCCCAGAAGAAGCGTGCATCCGCCAGCCGCGCGCGCAGCACGCGTTCATTGCCAGCGATAATCGCGGCACCGCCATCAGGGGCGGCGATGTTCGAAACCAGCGCAAAGCGCGGCGCGGCGGAACCATCGGGCCTCCGCAAGGCAAAATAGCGCTGATTGACGTGCATGGTGGTGCGCATCACCTCGGGCGGCAAATCCATGAAGGCGTCATCAATCCGCCCAAGCAAAGGCACCGGCCATTCCACAAGGCCCGCGACTTCGGCGATCAGCGCCTCATCCGGCACCACGTCCAGCCCTTCGGCGGCGGCGAGCGCGGTAATGCCATCGCGGATCATATGCGCGCGGTCCTCTGCTTCCAGCACAACCTGGCGTTCGGCAAGCTCGACCTTATACTCGGCAAAGTGCCGCACGCTGAAAGCCCCGGGGGACATGATCCGGTGGCCTTCGGTCAAATCACCGCTTACCAGCCCATGCCCATCATCGCTTCCCTGCGCCAAGCTGAAGGGCACTACCGCACCATCCAAGACGCACAAGATGCGCTTCAAAGGCCGCACCCACACCATGGAAGATGTGCCGCCCCAGCGCATGGATTTCGGCCAGGGGAAGCCCCGTAACAATCCGGGTAGCGCTTCAGCAAGCAAGACGTGCGCTTCCAATATGCGCCCTGGCTTGGACAGCACCCAGAATTGCCCTTCTTCCTTTAGCGTATCGTGCGCCGCGCCGTGTTTCTTCAGAAAGCCATCAATCGCTTGATCCGGCGCACCAATGCGCGGGCCGCGTTCTTCCTTGCCTTCTGTGGTGACGCTTGGCTTTAATTGTGCAGTCAGGCCAATGCGGCGTGCGCCATAAAAGACGCGCGGCGGCGCTTCCAGCAGCGCGGCACAGGCATCGCCAAATAGCCGCGCAAGGTCTTCTGCCGCGCGCGCCTGCATGCGTGCCGGGATTTCTTCGCAAAACAATTCAATCAGCAGTTCAGCCATGGGGTTTGATCGCCGGCTCTATATCGGTTGCGGCGAAATCATCGCTCTTGAACAGTAAAGGCTGGCCACGTTCCTTGGCCAGCGCGTAGGCAAAGCAATCACCCAGATTGAGCCCTGCCTTCTGGTGGCCCTTGCCGTAGCGGCGATGCGCTTCCCGCGCGCGCTGTGCCTGGCTTGCGGTGAAGGGGACGATTTCCAGGTCAAGTCGCGCCATCAGCCCTGCGAATTCCGCCGCGGCAACGGGGCTGCGGTTATCAGCGACAATCGCTGCCTCCAACCATGATGCCGCAGAAATGGCGCGGTCGGTCGCTTCCTCGGCAGCCTCTGCAAAGGGGGCGGCTTCCGGTTCACCGAACAGCATGGCCAGCACAGCGGAAGAATCGAGGATCATCGCGGCAGACCATGTTCATCATAAAGGTCGCGGTGATCGGAACTCGTACCCGGCAGCAGCGTCGGGCGCACCCTCTCCCCAATGGCAAGGATTTCCGCCACCTTGCGCGCTCGCGCTTCCTTGGTCGCTGCCAGCTTTTCCTGCACCGCGGCCCGCAAAGCGCCGGTCGTGCTGGTATGGAGCATGGCGGCGAGCTCCTTCGCCTCGGCAATCAGCGCAGCGTCCTTGATGTTCAACTGGCCCATGAGGCACCCTTGGTAGAAACGACACCAGATATGGTAGAAAACCCGCGAAGGCGCAAGGTCACGCCTCTTCGCCCGCTAACCAGGCCTCACAACAGCCTTTTGCCAGCGCCCGCACCCGGCCAATATAGGCGGCGCGCTCCGTCACGCTGATCGCACCCCGCGCATCCAGCAGATTGAAGCGATGCGATGCCTTGATGCATTGGTCATAGGCCGGCAAAGCGAGCTTCCGTTCCAACAGCGCGGCGCACTCAGCCTCGGCGTCCTCAAAATGCCGGAACAGCATTTTGGTGTCAGCGGCTTCGAAATTATGCGCGCTGTATTCGCGCTCGGCACGCAAAAACACCTCGCCGTATTTCACGCCCTCATTATTGAAATCCAGGTCGTAAACATTCTCGACCCCCTGGATATACATGGCCAAGCGTTCCAGGCCGTAGGTCAATTCAGCGCTTGGCCTTTCGCAGGCAATGCCGCCCACCTGTTGGAAATAGGTGAATTGCGTCACCTCCATCCCGTCGCACCAAACTTCCCAACCCAGGCCCCATGCACCAAGCGTTGGGCTCTCCCAGTCATCCTCAACAAAGCGGATGTCATGCAAAGCGGGGTCAATGCCAAGCGCGCGGTAGCTTTCAATCAGCAGCGCTTGCGGGTCCGCAGGGGATGGCTTCAGGATCACCTGGTATTGGTAATAATGCTGTAGCCGATTGGGGTTTTCGCCATAGCGGCCATCCGCCGGGCGGCGCGATGGCTGGACATAGGCGGCCTTCCAGGGCTTGGGGCCAAGGGCGCGCAGCGTCGTTGCCGGGTGAAAGGTGCCGGCACCCACTTCCATGTCATAGGGCTGCAGGATCACGCAGCCCTGATCCGCCCAAAAGCGATGCAGGCGCAGGATGATGTCCTGAAAACTGGGGGGCTTGGCGGTCATGGCGGTTCCGGGCTCTGGCGCAAGGCTCATGCGGGGTACTCTATAGGCAGGCCACCCGGACCCGGCAAGGAAAGCCATCATGAAGACTGCTCAAGACATCATCGGCGCCTATCTGGCCGCCTTCAATCGCGGGGATTGGCCGGGCATGCTGGCGCTGCTGGCCGATGATGTGGTGCATGACATCAACCAGGGTGGGGCATAGCATGGCAAGCTGGCCTTTGCCGCCTTTCTGGACCGGATGGCGCGCTGTTACCGGGAAGAATTGCGCGATATCGTGATCATGGTCGGCGCTGATGGCGCCCGCGCCGCGGCGGAATTTCACGTGCATGGCGAATATCTGGCGCAGGATGCCGGGCTGCCACCGGCGCGCGGCCAGCGCTATGCCCTGCCAGCCGGGGCGTTTTTCGCGTTCAAGGATGGCCGCATCACGCGGGTGACTATGCATTACAATTTGCAGGAATGGCTCCGCCAAGTGGCCGCCTGAACGCTTGCTTTCCCCCCGCGCGCAGTGCTTTCT
>CAMCZJ010000099.1 GCA_945886995.1 Asaia bogorensis | reverse complement strand
AATACCCCCGAAGGAGGGAACGACCAGACCGTAAGGAAATGCGGTCCGGTCGCAGCAGCCAGCTCTATTCCGCAGCCGCCTTTTCTTCTTCTTCGGTGACATCACCGGAGAGCATCTTCTCAGACAATACGACGGCCTGGCCACGAATGCGCTGTTCGATGGAAGCCGCCATATCTGGATGTTCGCGCAGGAAGTTCTTGGCGTTTTCACGCCCCTGGCCGATGCGCTGACTGTCGCAGGAGAACCAGGCGCCCGATTTCTCGACAATATTGGCCTTCACGCCAAGATCAATCAATTCACCAAGCTTGCTGATACCCTCGCCATACATGATGTCGAATTCCACCTCGCGGAAGGGGGGCGCCACCTTGTTCTTCACTACCTTCACGCGGGTGTGGTTACCCGTCACCTCATCACGATCCTTGATGGCGCCGATGCGGCGGATTTCCATACGGACTGACGCGTAGAATTTCAGCGCATTGCCGCCCGTGGTGGTTTCCGGATTGCCGAACATCACCCCGATCTTGAGGCGGATCTGGTTCAGGAAAATCAGCAGCGTATTGGATTTGGAAACCGACCCCGTGAGCTTGCGGAGCGCTTGCGACATCAGCCGCGCATGGAGCCCGACATGGGTATCGCCCATTTCGCCTTCCAATTCCGCCCGCGGCACCAGGGCTGCAACGGAATCGACCACCAACACATCAACCGCGCCGGAACGCACCAGCGTATCGGCAATCTCCAGCGCCTGTTCGCCGGCATCGGGCTGGCTGATCAGCAGGTTGTCCACATCCACGCCAAGCTTCCTGGCATAGCCGGGGTCGAGCGCATGTTCCGCATCCACAAAGGCGCAGGTGCCGCCGCGCTTCTGCGCTTCCGCAATGACATGCAGCGCGAGCGTGGTTTTGCCTGAGGATTCCGGCCCGTAGATTTCAACAATGCGCCCCTTGGGCAGACCGCCAATGCCAAGCGCCAGGTCAAGCCCAAGCGAGCCTGAGGATATCACCTCAATATCGCCCTGCTGGGATTGCTTGGCGCCGAGGCGCATGATGGAGCCCTTGCCGAAGGCCCTTTCGATCTGGCTGAGCGCTGCGTCGAGCGCCTTTCCCTTATCCATGCTGCACCCCTGATGCTGGTTAGTGACCCGTGGTAATTTCAACCATAACGCGATTTTGGCCGCAGCTACCACAGCTTATGGTAGGGAGACCAGAAAATTCGTCAGCGCCCCGTCACAAGGCCCTGAGACCCCGATTCGGTGCAAGGGAAACATGCCGGAGAGTTAGGGTTTTGGCAAGAACAAAAATGGAACATCTGGCGAGAAAGCTTTATTTCTAGTAGCCCCGCCCCCCGCCTATCCGCTGCTCGCTTCTCCTGCCGGAACAATGGTGACAAGCCCAAGCTTCATCATCCAAACCATGCCAGCCCCGGCGCGGGGGCGTTGGTCCGCCGGCAAGCAGCCGCCCAATTCCGCCGCGGTCATGCTGCCCTGGGAAAGCCGATCCAGCATCATGGCAAAGCCATTCAGGGAAGGCAGCAGGGTACCGCGTGCCACGGCGCCCGGAATTGCCGCGCGTTCCCGCAGCAGGTCCAAATTCGCCCCTGGCACCAGGCTCACGCGTTGGCCGGGTTCCAGCCGATGGGTTGGGTAATCGGCGAATAGCATGAAGGGGTCAGGGCGGGTTGGCGCCGGCTGACGGCCTTTGATCAGGGGCGCGAATTCCTTTGCATTGGTGCGGATGCGCCCCTGTTCCTGCCAAAGCGCCAGGTATTGGGGGATGACGGCGGACCAATCATAAAGCCGCCGCGCCCTGGCCTGCGCCGCTTCGCCCATTTGCCGACGCAGGGCGGCATCTTCGGCAAGGCGATAATAGGCATCTGCCGCCGCGCCAATATCCATGGCAATTGCCTGCGATGTACTGCGCAAATAGGCGTTGTAGTCATCAGCTCCCATCTGATAGCGCATCGAAATGGCATAACCATTGCCACCCATCATGGTCGGGATGCGAAACCCCGTCACGCCATCTTCCACCGTATCGCGGAAGCCATCCCAATCTGTCACCACCACGGGCAATCCCGCCGCCATGGCTTCCACCGGGGCAAGGCCGAAGGTTTCCTGCACATTATCCACGGGCAGGGTGAAGATATCCGCCGCCGCCCAGGCCTTGGCGCGGATTTCCGCATTCTGGCCATCCACGAAATGCACGGTCACATCCGGGCAGGCTTTCTGCGCGCCCTCGGTAAAGGCAGGGCGCGACCCATCGCCTTCAATTGATCCTGCCAGCAGCAAATGCAGCTTCCGCCCGCGCCGTTCCGCAGCGCGTTGCAGGGCCAGATACATGGGCAGGGGAGAAAACTTCGTCGCATTGGAAAGGCGGGCCACCAGAATAATGGCGATATCCTCAGCCCCAATCCCCAATTCCTGGCGGTAAGCGGCACCCAGCGCCGGGTCGCGCTTGAAGGCATCGCAATCCACGCCAAGCGGGATCATGGGCAGCAAGGGCACGCCAACCCGTGTGGCCCCCAGCGCCGTTTGCAAATAATGCACATTTTCCTGCAATTGCCGTCGCACCATGCTCTGTACCGCGCGGGACGTGCAGATAATCGCATCCCAAGGCTGCACTGGCGCTGTCAGGCCCGTGGCCAGCGCCTGCATCACCCGGTCGGTGGAGGTGGTATGCGTCACGCCGCATAGGCTGAAGCCGCGCTGATTGCCGATCCGCCGCCGCCAAAAGGCATAGTTTTCAAGCCCCGGTCCCGGCAGGAACAAGGTGCCGGCATCCAGCACTGCCTGCGGCGTTTCGTAATTTGCCATCCGCACCTGAAGCCCTGGGGCTCGGGCCTGGATCTCCCCCGGAAAGGCCTTGGCTTCGTTATCGTTCAGCATCAGCCCGACCAGGCTTTCAAGCCCGCCATGGCGGAGTAAGCCATTCAGAAAGCTATCGCCCGCCACGCGCCGGCCAAGCATGGCGCGGCCCTGGGAAACAAAGCCATCGGCAGCATAAAGAATAGCAACAGAACGGGTCATGGAATGTCACGCCTTGGATGATTGCTCGTCACTAAATGCTTCATCGCAAGCGATCAATGCTGTTCGGATTGTGGGCGCGCGGCTGTCGGGTTAAGCGCCCTGTATGGACCTTTTGAAGGACATCGACTCGAAACCCCAAGCTGCGCCGCTTGGGCCATGGCCCGCCTATCAGGCCCGGCTGGCCAGTGGCGAAGTCGCGCCTGATCCAGCCCAGGCCGCAGCGACTGAGCGTTTGCAGGCGCTTTGGCAGGCGCTTGGCGGTTATGACCCCGCGCCTTTGGAGCCGCCGCCCAAGCCTGCCGGGCTGCTCGGCCGGATTTTTGGCCGTGCTGCTCCCCCGCCGCGCCCAGAGCCCCCGCAAGGGCTTTACCTGGTGGGGGAAGTCGGGCGCGGTAAATCCATGCTCATGGACCTGTTCTTTGAAACCGCCGAAGTGCCCCGCAAGCAAAGGCTGCATTTCCACGCCTTCATGCAGCAGGCCCATCGGCGCATTCATGGCTGGAAGCAGGCGCATGGCGATAGCGCGGACCCGATCCCGCCCTTGGCTGATTCCATCGCCGCCGATGCCGCCTTGCTCTGCTTTGATGAATTCCAGGTGCATGACATTGCCGATGCCATGATCCTGGGCCGGCTGTTTGAGGCGCTGTTCGCCCGTGGCACGGTGGTGGTGGCAACGTCCAACACTGACCCGGATGATTTGTTCAAGGGCCAGCCGGGGCACGATGCCTTCCTGCCCTTCATTGCGCTGATTAAGCGGCATGTGGAGGTCTGGCCCCTGGTGGCGGCGCGGGATTACCGGCGGGAGAGAATCCGGAGCCTGCCGACCTGGCATGTTCCCGCCGATGGCCGCGCCGAGGCCGCTTTGGATGCCGCCTTCGCCGCCCTGACCGGCCAGGAGAGGGGGGAGCCCATGGAACTCCCTCTGCTTGGCCGGGTGATCGAGGTGCCGGAAGCCGCCAGGGGTGTGGCGCGATTCGATTTCAACCAGCTTTGCGGCAAACCCTTGGGCCCGGCGGATTATCTGGCGATTGCGGAGGCTTTCCATAGCCTGGTGGTGGATAACATCCCCCGCCTGGGGCCAGAGAATTTCGACAAGGCAAGGCGCTTCATCACCTGCATAGACACGCTTTACGAACACCGCTGCAAACTGGTCGCGAGTGCGGCTTCCACCCCGGACCAGCTTTATGAACGCGGCACTAATGCCGCCATGTTTGAACGCACCGCCTCACGCCTTACGGAAATGCAAAGCCAGGAATACCGTGCTTTGCCCCATCTGGGGGGGCAAGGCCCGGCGTAAGCGGTGGGCGCCTTGCCGGGTTGCGCCTTCGGGGGTAGGAAACGGACGTTTTCCAGGCAAGGTTAAGGAAGCGACATGGCCCGCAAGAAGATTGCATTGGTCGGCGCCGGTAATATCGGCGGTACTCTGGCTCATCTCATTGGTCTCAAGGAACTTGGCGACGTCGTGATGTTCGATGTCTTCCCCGGCGTTGCCGCGGGCAAGGCGCTGGACCTCATGCAATCCGGCCCGGTTGATGGGTTTGATTCGCATATGGTCGGCACGGGCGATTATGCCGCCATTGCCGGTTCCGATGTGGTGATTGTCACCGCTGGCTTCCCGCGCATGCCGGGCATGAGCCGCGATGATCTGGTGGCGAAGAATGCCGGCGTGATCGCGCAAGTGGCAGAGGGCATCAAGAACCATTGCCCGAATGCCTTTGTGATCGTCATCACCAACCCGCTGGATGCGATGGTGTGGGTGATGCGCGAAAAATCCGGCCTGCCGCACAATAAGGTTGTGGGCATGGCGGGGGTGTTGGATTCGTCGCGCTTCCGGCTGTTCCTGGCGCAGGAATTCAATGTCTCGGTGGAAGATGTCACCGCCTTCGTGCTGGGTGGCCATGGCGACACCATGGTGCCGCTTACGCGCTATTCCACGGTGGCCGGCATTCCGGTGCCTGATCTGATCAAGATGGGCTGGACCACGCAGGAAAAGATTGACGCCATCGTGGCGCGCACCGCCAATGGCGGCGGCGAGATTGTGAAGCTGCTGGAACGCGGCAGCGCCTTCTATGCCCCGGCGGCTTCGGCCATCGCCATGGCGGAAAGCTACCTGAAGGACAAGAAGCGCGTGCTGCCCTGCGCTGCCTGGCTGACCGGCCAATATGGCATCAAGGATCTTTATGTCGGCGTGCCTGTCGTGATTGGCGCGGGCGGCATTGAACGCATTGTCGAAATTGAACTGAACCCAGCTGAAAAGGCTGCCTTCGATAAAAGCTGCGCCGCGGTGCAGGAATTGATCGAAGCGTCGCGCAAGTTGGTAGGCTGACACGCTCAGGGCCAGGTATTGCCTGGCCCTTTTCGCATCCGGACCGGGGGCATTTTGTATGAATATCCATGAGTATCAGGCGAAAGAACTGCTGCGCCGTTATGGCGTTGCGGTATTGGAAGGCCATGTCGCCTGGAGTGCCGAGGAAGCCGCCGCGGCAGCGGCCAAGCTCCCTGGCCCGGTCTATGTGGTGAAATCGCAAATCCATGCGGGTGGTCGCGGCGCTGGCCGCTTCATGGAAGACCCGAATGGCAAGGGCGGCGTGCGCGTGGTCAAGTCAGCCGCCGATGTAAAGGCCGCCGCTGATGCCATGATCGGCAAGACGCTGGTGACCAAGCAAACCGGCCCCGCCGGCAAGCTGGTATCCCGCGTTTATGTTGAAGATGGCTGCGATATCGCCCGCGAATTATATCTGGGCCTGCTGGTGGACCGCGCGACATCCCGCCTGACCATCATGGCGTCCACCGAAGGCGGGATGGAAATTGAGGAAGTTGCCGAAAACCATCCCGAGAAAATCCTGAAAGTCGCGATTGACCCTGCTTCGGGAGTCTCAGGCTTTCATGCGCGTAAGCTCGCTTTCGGGCTGGGGCTGACGGGCAAGCAGGTTGCGTCCTTCACCAAGTTTGTGCTGGCGCTGTATGGTGCCTTTGTTGAACTTGACTGCGCGATTGTTGAAATCAACCCGCTGGTCGTGACCGGCGCTGGTGAGATTGTCGCCCTCGACGCCAAGGTGTCCTTCGATGATAGCGCCCTGTTCCGCCATAAGGATCTGGAAGCGCTGCGCGATGACAGCGAAATGGACCCGAAGGAATTGGACGCGGTCAAGAACGACCTGAATTATGTGGCTTTGGATGGTGAGATCGGCTGCATGGTGAATGGCGCGGGCCTGGCCATGGCGACGATGGATATCATCAAGCTTTATGGTTCAAGCCCGGCCAATTTCCTGGATGTGGGCGGCACGGCCACCGCAGCGCGCGTCACTGAGGCGTTTCGCATCATCACCTCCGATTCCAACGTGAAGGCGATTCTGGTCAATATCTTCGGCGGCATCGCGAAATGCGACATGATCGCGACCGGCATTGTGGAAGCGACCAAGACGCTGTCGCTAAAAGTGCCTTTGGTGGTGCGCCTGGAAGGCACCAATGTGGATTTGGGCAAGAAGATCCTCGCTGATAGCGGGCTTGCCATTATCGCCGCCGATAATCTTGCCGATGCAGCGAAGAAAGTCGTCGCTGCTGTGAAGGGGGCCTGAACCATGGCTGTTCTTGTTGACGCCAATACCCGCGTGATGACCCAGGGCTTCACTGGGGCGCAGGGCACCTTCCATGCCGAACAGGGCATTGCTTATGGCTCCACCTATGTTGGTGGTGTCACGCCCGGCAAGGGCGGCACCACCCATATCGGCCTGCCGGTTTTCGATACTGTGGCGGAATGCATGGCCAAGACCGGCGCCAATGCGTCTGTGATCTATGTGCCACCGCCCTTCGCGGCGGATGCGATTCTGGAAGCGATTGATGCCGAAGTGCCGCTGATTATCTGCATCACGGAAGGCATTCCGGTGCTGGATATGGTGAAGGTGAAGCGGGCGCTGGATGGTTCCAAATCCCGCCTGGTCGGGCCGAATTGCCCGGGCGTCATCACGCCTGGCGCCTGCAAAATCGGCATCATGCCCGGCCATATCCATAAGCCGGGTTCGGTTGGCATTGTGTCGCGTTCAGGCACGCTGACCTATGAAGCGGTGGCACAGACCACCGCTGCCGGGCTTGGCCAATCAAGCTGCGTTGGCATTGGCGGTGACCCGGTGAAGGGCATGGATTTTATCGAAGTGCTGGAGATGTTCCTGGCCGACCCAGATACCAAATCCATTGTCATGATCGGTGAGATTGGCGGGCAATCCGAAATCCTGGCCGCTGAGTACCTGAAGCGTGAGAATTTCGCGCCCGGTAAGCCCAACAAGCCCGTGGTGGGCTTCATTGCTGGCGCCACGGCCCCGCCGGGCCGGCGTATGGGCCATGCCGGGGCGGTGATTTCTGGCGGGGCGGATACCGCGGAAGCGAAAATGGCCGCGATGAAAGCCGCTGGGATTCACGTTGCGGATAGTCCTTCTGCGCTAGGCTCCACCATGGTCAAGGCGCTTGGCGGCTGATTTCGCCCTTTAGTTGATAAGGGGGCTGCCGCATCGGGCGCTAAGGCCTTATGCTTGCAGCCCTCTGCCCTGGTGCCGGGGCGCTGCATGGCACCACAAGAACACATCCGCCCATCCCCCATCGGGGCAGTAGAGGCGGAAGGGAGAAGGTTGATGGCCGGAGTGGATATTCTCGCAACCGCGATGACGGGGGCGAATGCCGCTTATCTTGCTGATCTCTACGCCAGGTGGACGGAAAATCCCGGAAGCGTGGACCCCACCTTTGCGGAGCTTTTCGCTTCCTTGAATGATGAAGCGCGGGCGGTACTGACGGATGCCTCCGGCGCTTCCTGGGCGCCGCGTATCCGCGGCGCTTTCGGGCCGGATCCTGAAAAGCCAGCGCCAGCCAAAGGCGCCAAGCCAGGTGCGGCGGACCCGGAAGCGACACGGCGCGCGGTGCTGGATTCGATCAGGGCGCTGATGCTGATCCGCAGCTATCGCGTGCGCGGGCATTTGGAAGCGCGGCTTGATCCGCTTGGCCTGCAAGTGCCGAAACCCCATCCGGAACTCGACCCCAAAACCTATGGCTTCACGGATGAGGATTGGGATCGGCAGATCTTCCTTGATTTCGTGCTGGGTAAGGAAACCGCGAGCCTTCGTGAAATCCTGACGATTTGCCGCGCTTCCTATTGCGGTTCAATCGGCGTGGAATTCATGCATATCCAGGATCCGGATCAGAAATCCTGGATCCAGCGCCGCATTGAAGGCGCGCCCTGGAATGGCGCATTTGATACCGCGCAGAAAAACCAGATCCTACAGCAGCTGACGGAAGCCGAGGGCTTTGAAGCCTTTTGTGCGCGGAAATTCGTGGGCACCAAACGCTTCGGCCTGGAAGGGGGCGAAGCCACCATCCCTGCCGTTCAGGCGGTGATTGAAACCGCTGCCAAGCAGGGCGCCAAGGAAATCGCGATTGGCATGGCCCATCGTGGCCGGTTGAACATGCTGGTGAATGTGGTGAAGAAATCCTTCACCCAGGTGTTTTCGGAATTCAAAGGCAATTCGGCCAATCCCGACGATACGGGAGGCTCAGGCGACGTTAAGTATCACCTGGGCACCAGCACCGATATCGAAATCGCCGGCAATAAGGTTCACCTTTCACTGCAACCCAATCCTTCGCATCTGGAAGCGGTGGACCCGGTGGTGGCGGGCAAGGTGCGCGCGCGACAGGATATGTCGGGCGATATCAAGGGCCGGCGTTCCGTGATGGGCATTCTGCTGCATGGTGATGCTGCCTTTGCGGGGCAGGGCGTGGTCTATGAAACGCTGGCGATGAGCCAATTGGTTGGCTATCGCACCGGCGGCACGCTGCATATCGTCACGAATAACCAGATCGGCTTCACCACCGTGCCGGCGCATGCCTATTCCGGCCTGTACTGCACCGATGTGGCGAAATCCGTCCAGGCGCCAATCCTGCATGTGAATGGCGATGATCCCGAAGCGGTGGTGTTCTGCGCACGCTTGGCTGCCGAATTCCGCATGGTGTTTGGCGCGGATGTGGTGCTGGATATCGTCTGCTATCGCCGCCATGGCCATAATGAGAGCGACGAGCCCGCCTTCACCCAGCCGCAAATGTATAACCGCATTCGCGAATTGCGCACCACGCGTAATCTTTATGCGGAACGGCTGGCGCAGGAAGGATCGGTGCCTTCTGAATCTTCCAAGGCCATGCTGGATGCCTTCAATGCACGGCTTGAGGAAGCTTTTGAAGCGTCCCAAGCCTATCGTCCGAACAAGGCGGATTGGCTGGAAGGGCATTGGTCCGGCCTGCGTCCTGCGGGTTCCACGGATGAGGCCGAGCAGCTTGAAGCGACCTCGGTCGCGCCCGAAATTCTGAAGGAAGTCGGTGAAGCGCTTAGTCGTGTGCCGGCTGACTTTGGCGTCAATTCCAAGATCGCGCGGCAATTGGAACAAAAGCGCCAGGCGATTGAAACCGGTGAGGGGATTGATTGGGCAACCGGTGAAGCACTTGCTTTCGGTTCGCTATTGCTTGAAGGCCATCGCGTGCGCTTGTCAGGCGAAGATGTTCAGCGCGGCACCTTCAGCCATCGCCATGCGGTGCTGATTGATCAGGCCAGCCAGGCGGAATACACGCCGCTCAATAACATCCGCGATGGTCAGGCGAAGTTTGAAGCCTTCAATTCGCTGCTCGCGGAATTTGGTGTGCTTGGTTTTGACTACGGCTATTCGCTGGCTGATCCGAAAACAATGGTGCTGTGGGAAGGCCAGTTTGGTGACTTTGCCAATGGCGCGCAGGTGATCATTGATCAGTTCATCGCCTCCGGTGAGACCAAGTGGCTCCGCATGTCGGGCTTGGTGATGCTGTTGCCGCATGGCTATGAAGGGCAGGGGCCGGAACACTCCTCCGCCCGTCTTGAACGCTATTTGCAGCTTTGCGCTGAACGCAATATGCGCGTTTGCAACTTCACGACGCCTGCCAATTACTTCCATGCGTTGCGCCGCCAGATGAAGGCGAATTACCGCAAGCCTTTGGTGGTGATGACGCCGAAATCCCTGCTGCGGCATAAGCTGGCCATCAGCAATTTGTCGGAATTCGGCCCCGGCAGCGGCTTCCGCCATGTGATTGATGAGGTGGATAAGATCGCGCCGGCCAGGAAGATCCGCCGTGTCGTGCTGTGTACCGGCAAGGTCTATTACGATCTGCTGCAGGAACGCCGCGACAAGGGTATCAAGGATGTCGCGATTGTGCGGCTGGAACAGCTTTACCCCTTCCCGAAGATCAGCCTGCCGCCGGTGTTGGCCCAATATCCCAATGCCGAAGTGGTCTGGTGCCAGGAAGAACCGGAGAATATGGGCGCCTGGAATTTCGTGGATCGCAGGATTGAAAGCGTGTTGAAGACGCTGGATATCGCGGCGAAGCGCCCCGACTATGTGGGCCGGGAGGAGGCAGCGAGCCCCGCCACCGGCCTTGCCAAGGTGCATCAACAACAACAGGAAGCATTGGTGCGCGCGGCCCTGCTGGGCTGACGCGTATTGGTTTTGGAACGGATCGAGCAATGACCGATATTGTCGTGCCCACCCTGGGCGAAAGCGTTTCTTCCGCCACCGTCGCGCGTTGGCTGAAACAGGCCGGTGATGCCGTGGCGGCGGATGAGCCGCTGGTGGAGCTGGAGACTGATAAGGTAACGGTAGAGGTGAATGCACCCGTGGCCGGCGTGATTGCCGCGATTGCCGCCGATGCGGGGGCCGAGGTTACGCCTGGTGCCGTATTGGGCAGCATCCAAGCTGGCGCCGCTGCCGCCGCCAAGCCCGCCGCTGCGCCGGCTGCCAAGCCCGCTGC
>CAMCZJ010000098.1 GCA_945886995.1 Asaia bogorensis | reverse complement strand
AGCTTGGCCCCTTTGATTGCGGCTTCATCCCCGTGACCCATTCCATCCCGGAAGCCCAAGCCCTGACCTTGCGCACGCCTTATGGCCTGGTGCTGCATACGGGCGATTGGAAGCTGGACCCCAATCCACTGATCGGCGCTCCTACGGATGAAGGCGCCTTCGCCAGGCTTGGCGAAGAAGGCGTGCTTGCCATGGTCTGTGATTCGACGAATGCGATGGTCGAAGGCCATTCGGGGAGTGAGGCGGAAGTGCGTGCCTCGCTCACGGAATTGGTCAAGGGCATGAAGGGGCGCGTGGCCGTCACCTGCTTCGCTTCCAATGTCGCGCGCCTGGAAAGCATTGCGGTGGCTGGGCGCGCAGCAGGGCGGCAAGTGGCGCTGCTTGGCCGGTCGCTTCGGAATATGGAAGCCTCAGCGCGGGAATGCGGCTATCTGAAATCCCTGCCGCCCTTCCTGGATGAAGAAGAAGCGGGCTTCCTGCCCGATGATGAGATTCTGCTGATCTGCACCGGCAGCCAAGGCGAACCACGTTCTGCCATGGCAAAGATTGCGGAAGACAAGCACCCGGCCATTGCACTGGGCGAAGGTGATACGGTGATCTTCTCTTCCCGCCAGATACCAGGGAATGAGGTTGCAATTCAGCGCGTGCAGGATGGGCTGGTGCGGCGCGGCTGCCGCGTGATCACGGATGATCAGGCGATGGTGCATGTATCCGGCCATCCGGCGCGCGAAGAACTCCGCCGCCTTTACGCGCTGGTGAAGCCGCGCATTGCGGTGCCGGTGCATGGCGAATGGCGCCATATGCAGGAACATGCGGATCTGGCGCGCGCTACCGGTGCAAAGCCAATCCTGTTGAATGATGGCGATGTACTCCGCCTTTCCGGCAACCGGGCTGAGGTGATTGAAGCTGTCCCCACTGGCCGGCTCGCTGTGGATGGTGAGCGGCTTTTGCCGCTGGATGGCGATGTCATCGCCGCACGTCGGCGCATGATGTTCAATGGCGTGGTTCTGGCTTCCGTAGCGCTTGATCGGCAGGGCAGGGTGCTGGGCGATCCCATGATCACCGCGCCCGGGCTTTTCGCCGAACAGGACCCCGAACCTGGGCTGGTTGCCGCCGAGCTTCGCCGCAGCATTGCCGATCTGCCGGCTGGGCTGCGCGATGATGATGAAACGCTGCGCGAATCGCTCCGTGCTGCGTTGCGTAAGGCTTTGGGTCGGCGCTTCAAGAAGCGGCCCAATGTCGAAATCCACGTGATCAGGGTTTAAGCCATGTCGGTCTTTACCGGCGTCATTCTCTATCTGCTGATTTGGTGGCTGGCGCTGTTCTGCGTGCTGCCCATCGGCACGCGCCCCGATTCCCAAGGCAAGATGGAAGAAGGTGGCTGGCGCGGCGCCCCGCAAAAGCATCTGATGGGCTGGAAACTGCTCGGCACCACGGCACTGGCGGGGGTGATTTGGCTAGCGATTTGGTGGGTAATTGAAAGCGAATGGCTTTCTTTCCGGACCGGCATCCTAGCAATGCCCCCCAATTAAGCGAAAAACCGACCCAAGGGTCGGTTTTGCCTTATATCCGGGCAATGTCAGTCTGGTAGCCGCTTTTTTAACCGAGCCCTTGGCTGTTTTTGTTTGAGCCTTCGAAGCTGGTCCGCCATTCTACAAGTCGAGAGGGAGATTGCTTTCTTCCTCTGTCGTGTGACTGGCGTTTCCTCCCTAAACTTGGGCCGTTGCCTTATGGCGACGGCCTTTTCTTTTGTAAAAGTTTGTGACGCTCGCTGGCAAGCACAAAAATGCCTTAAACCTGCCCAAAATGACGAATTGCTGCGCCGCACAATCGAATTTTGTCTTTTTCTTACGAAACCGGGGCCGGTGATTTCACCCAAGTCACTTCTGGATTAGGGTGCGCGCCCCAGCGCTTTAAACTCAAAGGATCAGAGCCTTGCGCCTCACTCGCGCCTTTCTGCCGACACTCAAGGAAACCCCGGCCGAGGCGCAAATCGCCTCTCACCGCCTCATGCTGCGTGCGGGGCTGATCCGCCAGACCTCGGCGGGCATTTATGCCTGGCTGCCGGCGGGTCTGCGCGTGCTGCGCCGCGTTGAACAGATTGTGCGTGAAGAACAGGACCGCGCCGGGGCGCAGGAAATCCTGATGCCGACCATCCAGCCGGCGGAGCTGTGGCGCGAAAGCGGGCGCTATGATGATTACGGCAAGGAAATGCTCCGCATCCGTGACAGGCATGAACGCGAAATGCTGTTCGGCCCGACGAATGAGGAAATGGTCACGGATATCTTCAAGCAATTCGCCAAATCCTACCGCGATTTGCCGCGCAACCTTTATCACATCCAGTGGAAATTCCGCGATGAAGTGCGGCCACGTTTCGGCGTGATGCGCGGGCGCGAATTCCTGATGAAGGATGCCTATTCCTTTGATCTGACCAAGGAAGCCGCGCAGCATTCCTATCGGCAGATGTTCCTGGCCTATCTGCGCACCTTTGCACGCATGGGCCTAAAGGCCATTCCGATGCGCGCCGATACGGGGCCGATTGGTGGCAATCTGTCCCATGAATTCATCATCCTGGCCGAAACTGGCGAAAGCCAGGTTTTCGTGAGCCGCGATTTGCTGGAACGCGATGTGCTGGCCAAAGCGCCTGATTACGATAGCGATCTGACCGCGCAGGTGGATTTCTGGACCAGCCATTACGCCGCGACCGAAGAAATGCATGATGAAGCCGCCTGGGCCGCCCTTGCCGAAGACAAGCGCGTTTCCGCGCGCGGCATTGAAGTCGGCCATATCTTCTATTTCGGCACCAAATACAGCGCGGCCATGGGCATGGCCGTCACGGGGCCCGATGGTCAGCCAGTGATCCCGGAAATGGGCAGCTATGGCATTGGTGTCTCCCGCCTGGTGGGCGCGCTTATTGAAGCCAATCATGATGACGCCGGCATTAAATGGCCGGATGCGGTCGCTCCTTGGGCTGCCGCCATTCTGAATCTCCGCCCCGGTGATGGCCCAGCCGATGCGCTGTGTGAGGCGCTTTACGCGCGGCTTGGCGATGACAGTGCGGTTTATGATGACCGCGCCGTGCGCGCTGGCGAGAAATTCGCCGATGCGGATCTCATGGGCTTTCCCTGGCAGGCCATTATCGGCCCGCGCGGTGCCGCTGCGGGCCGTGTGGAACTGAAGCGCCGCATGACCGGTGAGCGTGAGGAAGTATCGTTGGAAGATGCCATCACCCGCATCAAGGGCGGCTGAGCCAGCATGTTCAACGCCTTTGAGCGTATGGTCGCCTTCCGCTATTTGCGCGCGCGGAAGGGGGAGCGGTTTGTCTCGGTCATCGCCATTTTCTCGTTGGTTGGGATCGCGCTTGGCGTTGCCACGCTGATCATTGTCATGAGCGTGATGAACGGCTTTCGCCAGGAATTGCTTGGCCGCATTCTGGGCCTGAATGGGCATCTGGGCGTCTATGCGGTTGGATCTTCCTTCACCGATTTTGATGATGTGACAAAGCGTATTCGCGCCGTGCCGGGCGTGGTTTCCGCCACGCCGATTGTGGAAGGGCAGGTGCTGATCACTTCGGAAGCCGGCGGCGCCACGGGCGGCCTTGCGCGCGGCATCAGGCCGGATGATTTGCGCGCGCGGCATCTGATTGCGGATGGCATCAGGCTTGGCAGCCTTGATGCTTTTGAAGGCGAGGATGCCATCATCATCGGGCGGCGCTTGGCCTCCCGCCTGCGTGTTTCAGTGGGTGATAATGTCAGCCTGGTCTCACCGCAGGGGCGCACCACGGTATTCGGCACGGTGCCGCGCGTGCGCGCTTATCGCGTGGTGGCGCTGTTTGATGTCGGCATGAATGAATATGACAGCAGCTTTGTCTTCCTGCCCTTGGAAGCCGCGCAGCTGTATTTCCAGCAGCGCGATGCCGCGACGCAGATCGAAGTTTTCGTGCAGGACCCAACTCGGCTGCGCGGCGTTATGCGGCAGATTCAGGAAGCCGCGGGCAGCCGCGTGATCGTGCATTCCTGGCAGGATGCCAATTCAAGCTTCTTCAATGCCGTGCAGGTGGAACGCAATGTCATGTTCCTGATCCTGACGCTGATCATCATTGTTGCGGCCTTCAACATCGTCTCAAGCCTCATCATGCTTGTGAAGGATAAGGGGCGGGATATTGCGGTGCTGCGGACCATGGGTGCGACCAAGGGCGCAGTGATGCGGATTTTTCTGTTGTGCGGTGCTTCCATCGGCGTGCTTGGTACCATGATCGGTTTTGTGCTGGGCCTGGTTTTCTGCCTCAATATCGAAAGCATCCGGCAATTCCTGCAATCGCTCTCGGGCACGGAATTGTTCAGCCCAGAGGTCTATTTCCTGACGCGCCTGCCAGCGATCCTGGATTACAATGAAGTGGCACAGGTGGTGGCGATGGGGCTTGGCCTTTCTTTGCTGGCGACGCTTTATCCTTCCTGGCGCGCGGCGCGCACCGATCCGGTGGAGATGCTGCGCAATGAATGAAGCGCCCCTTCGCATGGCCGCCGTTGAACGCCGCTACCGCACGGAAGCGGGCGAATTGCCTGTGCTGCTCGGCGCTGACCTGACGATTACCGCCGGAGAAATCGTGGCGCTGGTGGCCCCTTCCGGCACCGGCAAATCAACCTTGCTGCACCTCGCAGGCTTGCTCGAAAAACCCGATGGTGGAGAGGTGTTCATTGCCGGCAAGGCCGCCGGTTCGCTTTCGGATGAGGCACGCACGACCATCCGCCGCACCACCATCGGCTTTGTCTATCAATTCCATCATCTGCTGCCCGAATTTACTGCCGCCGAGAACATCATCCTGCCCCAGCTTGCCGCCGGCAAAACCCGCGCGGAGGCAACGGAGCGTGCCAAGGATTTGCTCGGGATTTTCGGCTTGCAAGCGCGGCTGGATCATCGCCCGGGGAAATTATCTGGCGGTGAACAACAACGCGTCGCGATTGCGCGCGCGCTTGCCAATCAGCCGCGGCTGTTGCTGGCGGATGAACCGACCGGCAATCTGGATGTCGCCACATCCGATCGGGTTTTTGCCGAATTGCTGGAACAGGTGCGCGGCCAGGGGCTCGCCGCGCTGATTGCGACGCATAACCCTGATCTTGCGCGTCGGATGGACCGGGTGGTGACGCTTCGGGATGGGAAGATCGTCAGCGGCTAAGCCAGCAGCAACACCACGCCGAAAGCCGCCGTGGCCGCGCCACCAAAGCGCAGCGCGCCCGCATAGCGCGCGCCTGCCACGCCAAGCGCCGCACCAAACCCATGGAGCAGCGCAGAACCCGCCAGCATGCCAAGCGCGGTTGGCAGCGCCGCGCTGCCAATCTCCCCGCCATGCGCCAGGCCATGCACCAGGCCCGCAACCAGCACCAAGGGCAGAGCCAGGGCAGGGCGGAAGGGCTGCGCCATGGCGAGCATGGCACCAAGCACAATCAAACTGCCCGCCACCGCGGTTTCAACCGCGCCAAAGCCAAGCCCAATGCCACCAGCGAGGCCAAGCGCAATGCCGCCTGCCATGCCAGCCAGGAAACCCACGGGCGGCAGCCAGCCGCGTTGCCAGCCGAGCGAGGCCGCCCAAAGCCCAATCGCCACCATCGCCGCCACATGATCCGCGCCCATCAGCGGGTGCAGAAAGCCCGCAACCAAACCATGCTCATGCCCGGCATGGGCCAGCGCGGGAGTCGCGCCAAAGGCAAGCGCCAGGAGGGGCAGGGCGGTCAGGGCAAGGCGAGGCAGGGACATGGTTGGCTCCTGTAAAATTCCGAATTCCATCCTGATCGGCCAGCGGTCGGCAGGCAAGGGCTTTTGGCTGTGCTAACCTTATCCTTCACGCGATTCCGGAACGCAAGCTGCATGTCCTTTATTCATCTGCACACGCATTCGGCCTATTCGCTCTCGGAAGGCGCGATCAAGGCAGAAAAGCTCGCCGCGCTTGCCGCCGCTGATGGCATGCCGGCGCTGGCGCTGACGGATACCGGCAATCTGTTTGGCGCCTTGGAATTTGCCGAAGCCTGCGCGAAGAAGGGCGTGCAGCCCATCATGGGTTGCCAATTGGGCTTATCGCGCGCCAGCACGGATGCTGATCGGCCCGATGCGCTCCGCCTGCCGCCGGACCCGCTGGTGGCATTGGCACTCACGCCCAAGGGGCTCGATAATCTGCAACGCCTGTCATCGCTCGGCTTTTTGCGGGAAGATGCCTCGGGCAAACCAGCGGTGTTGCTTGACCAACTCGCGGCGCATGCCGAGGGGCTGTTTCTGCTGACGGGCGGCACGCTTGGCCCGATTTCGCGCCTGTTGTTGGAAGGCCAAAAACCCGCCGCCGAAAAACTACTCGCGCGCCTCAAGGAAGCCTTCCCGGATCGGCTGGCGGTGGAACTCAACCGTCATGGTCGGGATGCCGAAGCCCGGCTGGAACCCGCCATGCTCGCACTTGCCCATACCGCGCGGCTGCCGATCATCGCCGCCAATGATGTCTATTTTGCCGCACCCGCCATGTATGAAGCGCATGATGCGCTGCTGTGCATCGCCGAAGGTCGCACCATGGCGGAACGCGACCGCCGGCGCGTGACACCGGAGCATTGGTTCAAGCCGGCGGAAGGCATGCGCGCGCTTTTCGCGGATTTGCCCGATGCCTGCGACAATACGCTTGCCATAGCGCGCATGAGCGCGGTGATGACTGAAGCGCGCAAGCCCGAATTGCCGATCTGCCCCAAGGTGCAGGAAGGCAAGACAGAAGCTGAAACACTGCGCGCCATGGCCGAAGCCGGGCTTGAACAGCGACTGGATGCCATGCGCCCCGCGCCGGATGCAGCGACCCGCACGCAGTATCGCGAACGCCTGGCCTATGAAATTGGCGTGATCGAGAAAATGGGTTTTCCCGGCTATTTCTTGATCGTTGCCGACTTCATCCAATGGGCCAAGGCACAAACGCCGCCCATTCCGGTGGGGCCGGGGCGCGGTTCGGGCGCGGGTTCGGTTGCCGCCTGGGCGCTACTGATCACGGACCTCGATCCCATTCGCTTTGGGCTGCTGTTTGAACGCTTCTTGAACCCAGAACGCGTTTCCATGCCGGATTTCGATATTGATTTCTGCCAGGACCGGCGCGACGAAGTAATTGCCTATGTCCGGCGCGAATATGGCGAAGATCGCGTCGCGCAAATCATCACCTTCGGCAAGCTGCAAGCCAAGGCCGCGGTGCGCGATGTGGGCCGCGTGCTGGGCATGCCTTATGGGCAGGTGGATAAGATCGCCTCCCTCATTCCGAACAACCCGGCGAAGCCCGTCACACTGTCCCAAGCCATTGAAGGCGAAGCGCGTTTGCAAGAAATGCGCGATAGTGACGAACAGGTCGCGCGGCTTTTGGTTATCGCGTTGCAGGTGGAAGGGCTTTACCGCAATGCCTCCACCCATGCTGCCGGCGTGGTGATTGGGCGCAGGCCCTTGATTGAAACCGTGCCGCTATATCGCGACCCGCGTTCTGAAATGCTGGTCACGCAATACTCAATGAAATACGCTGAGATGGCGAGCCTGGTGAAGTTCGACTTCCTCGGCCTCAAGACCCTCACCGTCATTGAACGCGCTTTGGACATTCTGAAAGGGCAGGGGATCGAGGTAGATATCGCCGCCATCCCGTTGGATGATCCGAAAACCTATGACATGCTCGGGCGCGGCGATGCTGCCGGCGTGTTTCAGTTTGAAGGGCAGGGGATGCGCGACTGCTTGCGACAGATGCGCGCCAACCGCTTTGAGGATTTGGTGGCGGCGGTCGCACTCTATCGCCCCGGCCCCATGGCGAATATCCCAGCCTATTGCTCCCGCAAACATGGTGAGGCGTGGGAACCGCCGCATGAGGCGATCCGGCACATCCTGTCTGAAACCTATGGCATCATGGTCTATCAGGAACAGGTCATGCAGATTGCGCAGGACCTGGCCGGCTATTCGCTTGGCGCCGCTGATCTGTTGCGTCGCGCCATGGGCAAGAAGATCCGAAGCGAAATGGAAGCCCAGCGGAAGATTTTCTGCGATGGCGCGGAAGCGCGCGGCATTGAAGCAGCCAAGGCCGCCGAGATTTTCGACCTGATGGAACGCTTCGCGGATTACGGCTTCAACAAATCCCACGCCGCAGCCTATGCGTTGGTGAGTTACCAAACCGCCTGGCTCAAGGCCAATCATACGGTGGCCTTCCTGGCCGCTTCCATGACGCTTGATCTTTCCAATACGGATAAGCTCGCCGGCCATATGCAGGAAGCGGCGCGGCTTGGCATTGCCGTGCTGCCGCCGGATATCAACCGGAGCGGTGCTGATTTCCGCGTCGAAGCGCGGGATGATGGCAAGCAGGCCATTCGCTTCGCGCTGGCCGCCGTAAAGCGCGTGGGCGAAGGCGCAATGCGCGATCTGGTCGCGGCGCGTGATGCGGGGGGGGATTTCGCATCACTCGCGGATTTCGCCGCGCGGGTGGACCCCAAGCTGCTCAACAAGATGCAGATCGAAAACCTGGGCCGCGCTGGCGCCTTTGAATGCCTGGATGGCAATCGCGCCCGCGTCATGGCTGGCGCCGAGACCATTCTGCGCCGCGCCCAAGCGAGTGCCGAGGAACGCGATAGCGGCCAGATCGGCCTTTTCGGCGCCGATCCTGGGCGGCCAGAGGCGCTCCGCTTGCCGGATGTGCCGGATTGGCAGCCGCTTGATCGGCTGTCCCAGGAAGCCGAGGCGATTGGCTTTCATCTTTCCGCCCATCCTTTGGATGCCTATCGCCAGGCGCTGAAGCGCATTGGTGTGGTGCCATCTTCCGCCATTGCGGACCGCGCTAGCCGTGGCGGCGGTCGGGTGAAGCTGGCCGGTACGGTGGTGAATGCCAAGGAACGCACGACCAAGACCGGCAGCCGCATGGCCTGGGTTCGGGTTTCCGATACGCATGGCAGTTTTGAAGTGACCTGCTTTTCTGAGGTGCTGAACCGCAGCCGAGAGCTGCTGGCCGAAGGCAGCGCCATTTTGGTGACGGCGGATTTGCGCATGGAAGGCGAAGCGCTGCGCCTGACCGCGACCGAGCTTGAAAGCCTGGACAAGGTCGCCGCCAATGCTGGTGGTGGAATTAAGCTCTGGCTGGAGGCTACCGCGACGCTTGACCCGATCCGCGCCTTGCTGACGCGCGAAGGCCGCGGGCGTGGCCGGGTTATCCTGGTGCCGCAGCTTGGTGCCGAACAGGAGGTGGAAATTGCGCTGCCGGGCGGCTTCAATGTCGGGCCGCGGCTGATGCAGGCCATGCGGGTGGTGCCTGGTGTGGCGCAGATCGAGGAATTCTAGCCGTCCATGCCGATATTTTATTTTCCATAATATACCTTATGCGGGATATCGATGACCCAAACCCCGAAGCGAAATTCGCCTGAAACCGCGCTCCACGCCCTGCTCACCATCATGGCCAAGCTGCGCGACCCTGATGGCGGCTGCCCCTGGGATTTGGTGCAGGATTTCGCCTCCATCGCGCCTTACACGATTGAGGAAGGCTATGAGGTTGCGGATGCCATCGCCGCCAATGACCCGGACAAGCTTCTGGATGAATTGGGCGATTTGCTGTTCCAGGTGGTCTATCACGCGCAAATGGCGGCTGAGCGCGGCTGGTTCGGCTTTGCTGAGATTGCACAATCCATATCTGACAAGATGATCCGCCGTCATCCTCATGTCTTTGGTGAGGCTGCCGCGCGCGACGCCGCTGCCCAAACCAGCGCCTGGGAAGCGCAAAAGGCCGCCGAACGCGCCGCGCGGGCGGAAAGTGGCGTGCTGGCGGGAATCCCGGGTGGGCTCCCTGCCCTAACCCGCGCCGCCAAACTCACGCGCCGCGCCGCGCGCGTTGGGTTTGATTGGCCCGATGCCGGTGCGGTGCTGGATAAGCTGGAAGAAGAAGCGGCGGAACTCCGCGCCGAGCTGCAAGGCGCTGATAAGGCAAGACTTCAGGATGAGGTGGGCGACCTGCTTTTCGTACTGGCCAATCTGGCGCGCAAACTGGATTTGGACCCTGAAGCGGCCTTGCGCCACGCCAACCAGAAATTCACGCGCCGCTTCGGGCATATCGAAGAACAAGCTGATCTTGCAGGAAAAAGCCTGAATGATATGCGCCTGGAGGAAATGGAGGCGCTGTGGCAGCAGGCAAAGCGCAGCGAGAAGTGAGAAAACATCCTCAATCCTCTGAAATTACGTTATTTCAGGCGCCCGCGTAACTAATCTCCACCACCTCAATCTCCTCGACTCCGGCCGGCGTGCGCAACCGCCGCATATCACCCACTCGCGCCCCCAAAAGTGCACGCGCCACCGGCGCCACCCAGGAAATCCGCCCAGCCTCGGCCTCTGCCTCATCCACGCCGACAATGGTGATCGTGACCTCGGCATCATCGGATGCGCGGGCATAGGTTACGCTGGCGCCGAAAAACACCCGGTCGCGGCGCGTCTGCTGCGCCGGGTCCACCACCTGTACCTTCTCAAGCCGCTTGGTCAGGAAGCGCACGCGCCGGTCAATCTCCCGCAGCCGACGCTTGCCATATTGGTAATCCGCATTCTCGGACCGGTCGCCAAGCGCTGCCGCCCAGGACACAATATCCACCACCTTCGGGCGTTCTTCTTCCCACAGGCGCTTTACCTCGGCGCGCAAGGCGGCAGCCCCGGCGGGGGTCATGTAAATGGGCGTGCCGGGGGGCAGGCCGGGCGGGCCGGCCTCCTCATCCTCATCGGCGCCACTCATGGGGTGAAAAGCGCCTCCTGAGCGGCTTCCCAACTCGCGCGGTCAGGGGCGCAGATCAGCCCGCCGCTGGTCAGATGCGGGCCGTAATCGCTGCCATCGAAGCGCGCGGAATGGCCGCCGGCTTC
>CAMCZJ010000097.1 GCA_945886995.1 Asaia bogorensis | reverse complement strand
TGGATTTTCTTCGGCGAAGTCCCCGATCCCTGGACCTGGCTTGGCGGAGGGATCATCCTGTCCGGCGCGCTGCTGATCACCATTGCCGAGACGCGCAGAAAAAATTGAGCGGAGGAAACCATGGCGGAACCAATGGCCGCAGAACGGATTGAAATCACCGTTCTTGTTGATAATGTCACCGATAGTCTTTCCTCTACGCCGAGTTTCGTGACGCGCGAATGGGTGCGCCTGCAACGCCAGGGCATGAAGCGCACCATGGGCGGTGCGCTTTGTTGTGCCAATCACGGGCTTTCGCTGGTGGTCCGCGCCGAAGTAGGCGGCACATCCCGCACTGTTTTGTTTGATGGCGGCCCGGTGGATTACGCGGTGGAACGCAATGGCACGCGGCTTGGCGTGGATTTCGCCGCGATCGAGGCCATGGTGCTCTCCCACGGCCATTGGGATCATGCCGGCGGCTTGCCGAAGGCGATTGAAATGACCCGCGCGGCCAATGGCGCGCGCGCCGTGCCACTTTACCTTCACCCCGGGATGTTTCGCGAACGCGGCAGCCGCCAGCCCGATGGCGGTGTTTTCCCGATGGACCTGGTACCACCGCCAGAAGGCTGGGCGGCGATGGGTGCCGCGCCCATGGTGGTGCGCGACGAACACATCATCGCCGATGGATTCTACGTGAGTGGCGAGATTCCGCGCACCACGGCTTATGAGACCGGCCTGCCCGGCCAGGTGGCGCGCGATGATGAAAACTCCCCCTGGCAACCCGATGAATGGCTGGGGGATGAACGCTTCATGGCGGTGCATTTGCGCGGCAAGGGGTTGATTGTGTTTTCCGCCTGCTCCCACACCGGGATTGTGAATGTGCTGCATGCGGCGCGGCGGCGCTTTCCTGATGTGCCGCTTTATGCCGCGATGGGTGGGTTTCATCTCTCCGGCATCAATGAACGCGTCATCCCGGAAACCGTGCGGGATTTGGGCAGCTTTGGCCTGACCTATCTTTTCCCCGCGCATTGCACGGGCTGGCGCGCCGTGAATGCGCTGGAACGCGCCTATGGGGAGGCGATGGTGGTGCCCGCCGCTGTGGGCAAAACTTTCACGCTGGCTTCCTGAAGCCGCATGATTCTCGCCCTTCAGGCGCTGCCGCTGGCCCTGCTCATCGGCCTGTTGTTTTCCGGGCGTGTGGCGCCAGTGCCGGCGGTGCTCGCCGCGCTCACGGCTGCGATCCCTGCGGCTTTTGTATCGCTGCCGGCCGGCATCGCCCTGCCTGACTTTCTGGGGGAGCAAATCCTGCGCGGTGCCTATCTGGCGCTGCAGCCCATGGGTGTCGTGCTGGCGGGGTTATTGTTCCACGCTGCGGTATCAGGCGCCGAGGGCGCGAAGGATCAATCGCCCGCCACGCCGCGGCGGGTTTTCGTGGCGACACTGCTGCTGGGCTGCTTCATGGAAAGCGTCACCGGCTTCGCGGTCGGGGCGCTATTTGCCCTGGCCGCCTTGCGCGGCATGGGCATCCGTGGCGCCCCGGCGGGGGCCATGGCGCTGCTCGCGCTTTGCCTTATCCCCTGGGGCGGGCTTGGCCCCGGCACCCTGCTGGGCGCGGCGCTGATCGGCCTACCGGCGCAGGATGTGGCGCGCGTCACAGCCCTGCCAAGCGCGATTTGGGTCCTGGCGCTGGGGCCGGTGCTTTGGCGGCTTTGCGCCGCTGCGGGGCTTGCGGTGCCGGCAGCGGAAAAATGGGCGCAAATGGCCTTTTTGGCTGCGGTGGCATTGCTACTGGTGGTCTGCCATCGGCTGCTCCCCTTTGAGGTGGTGGGGATTATCGCCACCGGCCTGCCGCTGATTTTCGCCCTTTGGCGGCTTGATCCGCCGCGTGATGCTGCGGCTTGGCGCCGGGCCGCGGCGCGGCTTGCGCCTTACGCCTTTCTGACCCTGGCCTTGCTGCTGGCGCGCGCCGTGCCAAACCCGCCCAGCTGGCAGCCTTTTGCGAATTTGCCGGCCTTTCCGATCACCCATGTGTCGCTGGTGCTGGGCGCGGTGGCGCTGGCGCTTTTGGCGCGCCGGACGGGTGCGGTGACGCTGGCGAATGGCGCCTTCAGCCGTGGCGCGCGGCCTGCGCTGATCATGCTGCTTTACGTGCTGCTGGCGCGCTGGATGGGCGAAAGCGGCGCCACCGGAGCTTTGGCGCGGGAAGCCGCGGCGGCGCTTGGCCCGCTGGCGCCTTATGCCGTGCCACCGCTTGGGCTGATGGCGGGTATCGTGACCGGCACCAATGTCGGTTCAAACGCAGCGCTGATGCCGGTGCAATACAAGTTGGGCCTGGCTGCGGGGCTGCCGCCCGTGCTGGCACCCGGGGTGCATAATTTCGCCGGCGCGGCGGGCGCGGGCATGTCCTTCGCCGTGACCGCACTGATTTGCGGCTTGCTGGCCGATGGCACCAAACCTGTGACGCTATGGCGGTTGCTATGGCCATCCCTTGCGGCAGTGCTGGTGATTGGCTGGGGGGCGATGGCCTTTATGGGGTGAGGGCTTGCATCCGCCGCCAAGGCCGCACAGTTTGGGGGCAAGAAACTTAAGGGAGGCCGATGATGCCGCATTTCACCCGCCGCGCCGCTTTGGCGCTTTCCGCTGGCCTGCTGGCCGCGCCTGCTGTTCACGCCCAGGGCGCCTTTCCGAACAAGCCGCTGCGCATCATCGTGCCCTATCCGCCAGGTGGCGTGACGGACATTATGGGCCGGCTGGCTGCCGAAGCCATGGCGCGGCATTTGGGCCAGCCCGTTGTGGTGGAAAACCGCGCTGGCGCGGGCGGCAATATTGGCGCCATGGCTGCTGCCCAAGCCGAGCCCGATGGTTACACGCTTTTCCTTGGCACAATGGCGACGCAGGGGGTGAACCCGATCCTCTACCCCGATCCGCGCTTTGACCCACGCAGGGCTTTTGTCGGTGTGGGCATGATGGCGGATATGCCCAATGTCATGTCCTGCCTGCCACGCCGCTACAACCCGGCCAATTCGCGCGAAGCTATTGCGCGGGCCAAGGCTGAGAAAGGCAAAATGCTGTTTGGCACCGTGGGCAATGGGTCTTCGGCGCATCTTTCCCTGGTGATGTTGGAAAAGCTCGCGGGTGTTGAATTTGTTCATGTGCCGTATCGCGGTTCGGCCCCGGCAATTGCGGCGATGCTGGCCGGCGATCTGGACCTGTTATTTGATGCTTCCGCCACTTCCGCGCCGCATATTCTGCAGGGGTCCATGAAGGGCCTTGCCGTCACGATGGACCGGCGCATTGGCAGCCTGCCCAATACGCCGACGCTGCAGGAAGAAGGGGTCGCCGGGTATCATTTAAGTGTGTGGAACGGCGTGTTCACGCAATCCCGCGTCCCCGCCCCGATCCTGGCGCGCTTGCAGGACGCCTTCAACAAGGCGATGGATGAGGCGATGTTGAACCGGCTGCGCGGGCACCATACCGAACCGCTGATTATCCCTTCCGCTGAATTGCAGCCTTGGCTTGACCGTGATGCGGAACGCTGGGGCCAGGTGGCGCGCGACAGCGGTATCAAGATTGACTGATTGGGTTTTGCGCCTCGCGGAAAGCCCAGAACTTGCAAACAACCAACCAAAACACAAGGAGAAATCATGTCCCTTTTCCGTCGCATGACGCTGGCCGCCGGATTGGCCGCGCCGCTTTTTGCCCTGCCCGCCCTGGCGCAGCCGCAAATCACCATCCAGCACGGTCTGCCGCCCAATAGCCATACGGGCCTTGGTGCCACCACCTTCAAGGAAAATTTTGAGCGTCTGACGAATGGCCGCTACCGTGTCGTTACACAGCGCAACGACAATGAACGCGAAATGATTGAAAGTGTGCAGATCGGCACGCTGGATTGCACCTTTACCTCAACCGGTCCGGTCGGGAATTTCGTGCCGGAAGTCCGCATTTTCGACGTGCCCTTCCTGTTCCGCGATGCCGCCCATGCGCGCGGGGTGCTGGATAGCGAAATCGGTTCTGCCGTATTGGCGCGCTTCCCCGCGCGCGGCTTGGTCGGCGTGATTTGGACGGAGAATGGCTTTCGCCATTTGACCAATTCGCGGCGTGAGGTGAATGCGCCGGCGGATATGCGCGGACTTAAGGTGCGCACCATGGAAAACCAGGTGCATATGCGCGCCTTCTCAACGCTGGGTGCCCTGCCCACGCCCATGGCCTTCAGCGAATTGATCCCTGCCCTGCAACAGGGCACGGTGGATGGTCAGGAAAACCCGATCTCCGTGATTGTGGCGAACAACATCAACCAGGTTCAGAAATTCATGACGCTAACGAACCATGTCTATTCGCCATCAGTCATGATCTGCAATCCAGGCATGATCGGTCGGCTTTCCGCCGCTGATCGCGCCCTGTTCCAGGAAGCCGCGCGCGCCGCGCAGAAGGCCAATCGGGACCGCGTAACGGCAGATGACGCAAGCGGCGTTGAAGAACTCCGCCGCCGTGGCATGACGGTGATCACACAGGTGGATACATCAGCCTTCCAGACCGCGCTGGCACCTGCCTTCGCCGAATGGGAACGCACGCTGGATGCCGCCACGCTGCGCCGCATTCGCGAATGGAAGCCGAACTGATCAATGAGCCTATTCTGCCTGATGGGTTCACGCCCATCAGGCGACGAAATTGAGGCGCGCATCGCGCGCCATTGTTTAATGGGATGGCGCGATGAATGCGATGAATACCCTGCCCTTGCAGGTAACCGCTGCGGCGACGCTACTGGCGCTGGTGTTCGCCTTTTGGCTGAAATCCGGTGATGGGTTGCGCGCCACGTTGCGCGCCGGTGTACTGACGCTGGACAGGATAGGCACAACCATTGCCGCCATCATCGCCTGCCTTGCACTATCAGTCGCGGTATTTGCCGGGCTCTGGCAGGTCGTGGCGCGGTTTGCGACTGAAACGCCATCAGTCTGGTCTGAAGCCCTGGTGCGCACCGCGCTGATTTGGATGGCCTTTATCGGGCTTGCCGTGGCACTCCGCGCCGGCGCGCTGGTTTCGATTGACATCGCCCATCGCCTATCGCGCGGCTTGCTGCGGAGCGTGCTGGAAGGCATTTCACTCGCCAGCATCCTGCTGATGCTTGGCGTCATGTTCTGGTTCGGCTGGACCATGGCAGAGCGCGTAAAATTCCAGGAAATGGCGGGTATGGAGGTTTCGATGGCCTGGGGTTATGCCGCCATTCCGCTCGGCGCGGTTTTTGCGATGCTCGGCTCGATCGCGCATTTCCTCGATAGACGTTCTGAAGAATTGGAGTCCGCAGTATGAGCGGCACCATGCTCACCGTGATGCTGGTGCTGTTTGCCGCCAGCATTCCGGTTGCCATCGCCATCGGCCTTGCCGCCGTTATCGGCATTCATGGCTTCACGAATTTCCCGTTGGTCGTGGTGGCGCAGCAGCTTTTTGTCTCCCTTGATCGCTTTCCGCTGGCGGCAATTCCCTTCTTTATCCTGGCCGGAAATCTGATGGAGGTTGGCGGCATTTCGCGCCGCCTCGTGGAATTCGCGCGTTCCATCGTGGGTGGCATTCAGGGCGGGTTGCCGGCGACCTGCGTCATTACCTGCATGATCTTCGCCGCGATCAGCGGTAGCAGTGTTGCCACCACCTTTGCCATTGGTGCCATCATGATCCCGGCTTTGGTGCGTGCCGGCTATCCGGTGCCCTTCGCCGCTGCGCTGCAAGCAACCGCCGCTGAGCTTGGCGTTATCATCCCGCCTTCCATTCCGATGATCCTTTACGGCGTCACCACACAAACCTCGATCCCGGAGCTGTTCATCGCGGGCTTTGGGCCGGGCATTCTGATTGGTGCCTCCTTGATTGCGACCGTGTTGATCTGGTGCCGCGTGAAGGGCTGGGGCAAGGAAGATGGGGTTGGGCGCTTGTCCTTCCCGGTTGCGACGCGGCAGGCGGGCTTTGCGCTGCTGATGCCCTTCGTCGTGCTTGGCGGTATTTATGGCGGCGTGACAACGCCCACCGAAGCTTCCGTCATTGCCGTGGTTTATGCGCTGCTGATTGGGCTTTTCGTGCATAAGGAAATCGCCTGGCGCGACCTTTTCCCCATTTTCAAGAAATCCGTGATCTCCAGCGCCGTCATCATGTTCATTATCGCCTGCGCGGCGGTGTTTTCCTGGCTGCTGAACCGCCAGGGCGTGCCGGATATCGCGGCGGAATGGATCGCGACAAGCTTCGACAGTTCCAACCTGTATCTGCTGGTGGTCAATCTGTTTCTGTTCGTGGTTGGCATGTTCGTGGAAACCTCGGCTTCCATCATCGTGCTGGCGCCGATCCTGGCCGAAGCTGCGGAAAAGCTTGGCATTGACCAGGTGCATTTCGGCACCATCATGGTGGTCAATCTGGCGCTTGGCATGATCACGCCGCCCTTTGGCGTGAACCTGTTTGCCGCCGCGCAGGTGGCGCGCTGCGGCGTTGACCAGATGATGCGTTATTTGTGGGTCTTTATCGCCGTGGTCTTTGGCGCACTGATGGTCATCACCTACGTGCCGTGGATCACCTTGGCGCTGCCGCAGCTTGTGTTCCGATGAGCCTCGGCACACCGGAAGCATTGCGGCACCTCCGGCGCGATGCCGTGCTGAAGCGCGTCATCCGCCAGGTGGGGCCCTGCACGCTGAAACCCGCGCAGCGCCAGCCTTATGAAGCGCTGGTGCGCGCCATTGCGCACCAACAAGTGCATGGCCGTGCGGCAGAAGCGATCCTCGGCCGCTTCATGGCACTTTGCCCAGAACCCGGCTTTCCCGCACCGGAAGCCGTACTGGCCCTTGCGCCAGAAGCCATGCGCGGCGCCGGGCTTTCGGCGAATAAGGTGCTTGCCATCCGCGACATCGCGGAAAAAGCAGCGCTGGGCATCATTCCCAATCGCGCGGCAGCGCGCCGGCTTTCGGATGAGGCGTTGATCGAAAGGCTGGTCGCGCTGCGCGGTGTTGGGCGCTGGACGGTGGAGATGCTGCTGATTTTCACCCTGGGCCGCGCCGATATCCTGCCCGTGGATGATTTCGGCGTGCGTGAAGGCTACCGCATCGCGGCTGGCTTGCCCGAGCAGCCAAAGCCAAAAGCGCTGGCTGTGATTGGCGAGGACTGGGCACCGTTTCGCACTACCGCCGCCTGGTATCTGTGGCGCGCGGCAGATTTGGCGAAGGAAGGTGGGTTCAAGGCGCCGGCGGCGCTTTGAACGCTACCAACATTACAAAGATGGTATCAGCAAGCTCAAGCCCATTTGCAACAAGTATCGAGCGATAAGGCCCTAGGCCCAAACGCTTGACACTAGGGAAAAGTTTCTCCTAGCCTTTCCGCTAGAAAAACATTGTTTTTGCTTTTTCCAGAGGTCCAGCCATGCGAAAATTGCTTCTCGTTTTCGGGTTACTTGTTTTGGCCGGGTGCACCTCTTTTCGGGAAAGGGAACATCTTGTATCCGTTCCGGCACAACCGTTCGATAAATTGCGTATCGAGGTTTCAGACATAAAAATTACCAGGGTAGGAATTACCTATAGTCCGGGTTTCATTAACAGGAATCAACCACGGGACTAAGCGCAGTCTGAAGTACCGCTTCTTCAACAACTTTTGAAGCAGGGTGCAAACACGGACCTGAAATCGGCCTTATCAAATTACGTGGATGTACGGGAAGGTTCGGGTACCGGCGGAGGGATCCCATTTCTTTCATTTGTGCCGATCAGCGCCACGGTGGAATGCGGAAATTTGAATGTGGTGTGCCAAGCCTCTCTGCGAGTAGATGTTTCCTTGATGGTCGATAGAAGGTCTCTCTGGACCGCGACCTATAAGGTGGGCGCCCCGATGAACGGCAAGAATGACGCGGAGGTGATGCGGGTTTTCTTCGCCGACGTCATTTCTCGGCTTGAGAGCCATAGATTCATCAGCAAGCGGCCTTCTTCCTGAGCATCACGCCGCGATCAATGCCGCGCATAGCTCCGGAATATGCGTCCGGAAGGCAAAGAAGCCCCGCCCGGCCAGGGGCCAGCAGGCGGCATCCCAGGGGCGGCGGACAGGCAAAGCCGGATAGGGGCGCAAGGCATCCGCAAGCCAGCCAATCGGCGCTTCGGCCATGACCACCGCGTCACGCGCCAGAAGGCGCGGCAGTTCATCAAGCGCCACCAGCTCAGCCGGCACGCCGAAATGCTGCGCGGCGCGGCTTAGCCCATCTTCCAAACCGCCCCGAGCAAAGCGCTGCACCAACGGCGCGGCGCCAAGCGGTGAACGGGCTGCGGGGCAAGACAGCCCAACCACACGCTGCACCTCAAACCCTTCAAGCGGCAGGCTTTCGGGGTGCAAATCATCCTCATGCAGCAGCAACACCGCGGGCCCACGGGGTAGCGCAGGCAGGGCAGACAAGGGGCGCGGCGCGGGTGGATCAGGCTCCTGCAAGGGGGCTGGCGCCTCATTCAATGCACCATGCGGGGCGAAGCGCCCGCCCGTATGGCGCGCGATATTCTCGGCCCGCGCCACGTAATGCTTTCCCTTGGTATGCAGCCCCGCCACCCAACGCCAGGACAGCGTATTGGACGCTGCATCCCCATCCAACAAATGCCGCAAAAAGAAATCCGCGCCCAAAACCCATGGCAGGCGCAGCGTGAAAATCCAGATACTGGCGAACCACATGCGCGCGTGATTGTGCAAATGGCCGGTTTCAACCAGCTCCGCTGCCCAGGCATCGAAACAGGCAATGCCGCTCCGCCCCGCGATGGCCGCAGCGTAACCCTCAGGCGGTGCGTGCAGGGCGGTCGCGACGCGCGCGCGATACTCATCCCAAACCGCCGGGCGCTGCGCCAGCCAACCCTTCCAATAGCTCCGCCAGAAAACTTCCTGGATGAATTTTTCGGCAAGTTCCGGGCCATGCGCGGCGATAGCTGCGGCCACAACCTCCTGCTCGGTAATCAGGCGGTGCCGGATATAGGGCGAAAGCGCTGAGACATGGCCGAGCCGCCCTGGGCCGGGGTCGAAATTCCGGCCCTCGGCATAGGCGCGGCCCATAAGGGGCGTAAAATCAGCTAGCCGGGCAAGGCCGGCGGCGCGGCTTGGTTGCATGAATGCAAACCGGCAGGGGCCGTACGGCCCCTGCAATCAGGCTCAAAGCTTCTCGACCTGGCCGTATTCCAGGTCCACCGGCGTCGAACGGCCGAAGATGGAAACGCTCACCTTCAGGCGGCCCTTTTCCTCATCCACTTCCTCAACCACACCATTGAAGGAGGTGAAGGGCCCATCGGCCACGCGCACCTGCTCACCAACCTCATACACCACGGCGGGCTTGCGGGGCTTGTCCACGCCTTCCTGCACCTGCTTCAGCAAGCGCTCCGCTTCCGCCGCCGGCACAGGCTGGGGCTTGTTGCGTGCGCCAAGGAAGCCTGTGACCTTTGGTGTATCCTTCACCAAATGCCAGGCGTCATCGGTCATTTCCATCTTCACCAACACATAGCCGGGGAAGAATTTGCGGTCCGTATCAATCTTCTGGCCGCGCCGCACCTCAACCACCTGTTCGGTCGGCACCAGCACTTCGTCGAACTTGTCGGCCAGGCCCTTTTGCGCAGCCTGCTGCTTGATCTGCTCGGCGATCTTGCGCTCGAAGCCAGAATAGACATGCACGACATACCACTTCTTATCGGCCACGGTGCCGTACCTCCTTAAAACCTTACTTAGCCGATACCAAAGACCAGCCGCATGGCCAACTGAATCAGCTGATCCACGACCAGAAAGAAAATCGCAGCCAAGGTCGAAAGCCCCAGCACCAGCCCTGTGGTGATGAGGGTCTCCTTACGCGACGGCCAGGTAACCCTGGAGGCTTCCTGACGGACTTCCCGAACGAATTGCGCGGGATCGAGCTTGGCCAATGTCGGTTCCCCTGAAAAACACTACCGGGTGGCAGCCCTGTCAGACCCCCACCCGAGCAAAACACATCACTGAATCTGGCAGGGGTGGAGGGTCTCGAACCCCCAACCTCCGGTTTTGGAGACCGGCGCTCTAGCCAATTGAGCTACACCCCTAAACACAGCCAGGACGAAAAACACCCTAGCCGTGCAATCCAGGGGCGGAAAGGCCTAAACCCCGCCGCCCCCAAGCCTTCTTACGCCGTGATCTTGGCGACAACGCCGGCGCCGACGGTGCGGCCACCTTCGCGAATGGCGAAACGCAAGCCTTCATCCATCGCGATCGGCGCAATCAATTCCACATCCATCGAGACATTGTCACCCGGCATCACCATCTCCACGCCTTCCGGCAGAGACACAACGCCAGTCACATCCGTCGTACGGAAATAGAATTGCGGACGATAATTCGTGAAGAACGGCGTGTGACGGCCACCTTCTTCCTTCGTCAGCACATAGGCTTCCGCCTTGAACTTCGTGTGCGGCGTGATGGAGCCCGGCGCCGCCAACACCTGGCCGCGTTCCACATCTTCACGCTTCGTGCCACGCAGCAGCGCGCCAATATTGTCGCCCGCCTGGCCCTGATCCAGCAGCTTGCGGAACATTTCAACGCCGGTCACCGTCGTCTTCACCGTGTCCTTCAGACCAATGATTTCAACTTCTTCACCAACGCGCACAATCCCGCGTTCCACGCGACCAGTCACCACCGTGCCGCGGCCAGAGATCGAGAACACGTCTTCGATCGGCATCAGGAAGGGGCGATCAATCGGGCGCTCAGGCTGCGGAATATACGCATCCACCGCTTCCATCAGCTTCAGGATCGCCTGCTCACCCTTCTCAGCATCGCGGTCTTCCAAAGCGCAGAGCGCGGAACCGTGGATGATCGGGATGTCATCGCCCGGGAATTGGTAGCTGCTCAGCAGCTCACGCACTTCCATTTCAACAAGTTCGAGCAGATCAGGATCCGCCATATCAACCTTGTTGAGGAACACCACCAG
>CAMCZJ010000096.1 GCA_945886995.1 Asaia bogorensis | reverse complement strand
TTCGGTCAGAAAACCAGCAAGGGCTGGTATATGTATGATGAAAAGCGCAACCGCTTGCCGGACCCGGAAGTGGAAAGCATCATCCTGGATGTCGCGGAAAAGATGCAGGTGCGCCGCCGCAAGATCGAAGCGGATGAAATCCTGGAACGCCTGCTGCTGCCCATGGTGAATGAAGGCGCGCGCATCCTGGAAGAAGGCATTTCATCCCGCCCGATTGATATTGATGTGATCTTCACCAGTGGCTTCGGCTGGCCTGCCTGGCGCGGCGGGCCGATGTTCTGGGCGGATACGCAGGGCCTCAAGGCTGTGCGGGATAAGCTGAACCAATACGCTGAAGCGACGGGTGACAAGAATCTGCGCCCTGCGGCGCTGATCGAAAAACTGGCCGATGAGGGCGGAAGCTTCGCGGCCATGGGTAAATCCAAGGTTTGACGCCGCCAAGCGGCAGGCAGGAATAAGGGGAAACAGCAATGGATCTACGTTTCACGGATGAGGAACGCGCCTTCCGCCAGGAAGTACGCGATTGGATTGACGCCAATCTGCCAGCTGATACGCGGGAGCGTCTGGCGGCGGGGCGCACCCCCACCAAGGAAATGCAGCTGGATTGGCAAAAGAAGCTGAATGCCAAGGGCTGGTGCGTGCCGCATTGGCCGGCGGAATGGGGCGGGCAGAGCGATTGGTCCGCCATCAAGCGCTTCATCCTGCTGGAGGAATTGCAGGGAACGCCGGCGCCGATTCCGCTTGGCTTTAACTGCAATATGTTGGGCCCGGTGCTGATCGCCTTTGGCACTGAAGAACAGAAGAAGTTCTTCCTGCCGAAGCTTGCCAATCTTGATCTCTGGTTCTGTCAGGGTTTTTCGGAACCCGGCGCGGGGTCTGACCTTGCCTCGCTGAAAACGCGTGCCGTGCGCGAAGGGGATCACTACATCGTCAATGGGCAAAAAACCTGGACGACGCTGGCGCAATATGCCGATTGGATCTTCCTGCTGGTACGCACCAATCCGGAAGCGACCAAGCAGCAGGAAGGCATTTCCTTCCTGGTGGTAGATATGAATACACCGGGCATCACGGTGCGCCCGATCATCACCATTGATGGCGCGCATGAGGTGAATGAGGTGTTCTTCGATGATGTAAAGGTGCCGGTGGCCAATCTGGTCGGCGCCGAACATCGCGGCTGGGATTGCGCGAAATTCCTGTTGTCCAATGAACGCACTGGCCAGGCGCGCGTTGGCGCTTCCAAGGATCGTATTCGGCGGCTCAAGCTGATTGCACAGAATGCGCCGGGTGGTGAGCGCCCGATGATCGAAGATTCGCGCTTCCGTGAGCGTTTGGTTGAAGTCGAAGTGCAGTTGAAAGCGTTGGAGATGACCACCATGCGCGTGCTGGCTGATGAAAACCGTCAGCTCAGCGAACGCAAGCCCAACCCGGCATCTTCTGTGCTCAAAATTCGTGGCACCGAAATCCAACAATCCATCAGCGATCTTTATGTCATGGCCGCCGGGCCTTACGGCATGGTGGGTGCTGATCCCGATGGTGACCGCTGGAATGAACCGGAATTGGCGCCGGAATGGGCGACACTCGCGCAGCCAACCTATTTCAATTGGCGCAAGCAGACGATCTATGGTGGTTCCACCGAGATCCAAAAAAACATCATGGCAAAAGCGTTTCTGGGGCTCTGAGACATGGATTTCGATCTTTCCGAAGACCAGCGGCTGCTGCAGGACAGCCTGACCAAGCTGCTGGCCGATAAATACAAGTTTGAAGAACGCAAGCGCCACCTGAAATCAGCCACCGGCTGGTCGCAGGAAATGTGGGAGGCTTATGCCGATCTCGGCCTGCTCGGTTTGCCCTTCGCGGAAGAAGATGGCGGCTTTGGTGCGGGACCGGTTGAGGTGATGCTGATGGCGGAAGCCATGGGCAGCGCGATTACGCTGGAACCTTGGCTGGCGACGGTGGTGATGGGGGGTGGCTTCATTCGCCACGGTGCATCGCCAGCGCAGCGCGCGGCGCTGGTGCCGGAGATTGCTGCCGGCAAGCTGAAACTCGCCTTTGGCTATACGGAACCGCAATCGCGTCATGATCTGCATGATGTCGCAACCACGGCGAAGAAGGATGGCGCGGGATGGGTGCTGGAAGGCCGCAAGGGCGTGGTGCTGCATGGCGATGTGGCGGATCAGATCGTGGTCACTGCGCGCATCAGTGGCACGCGGCGCGACAAATCCGGCATTGGTGTTTTTCTGGTGCCCGCTAATGCAAAGGGTGTCACGCGCCGCGGCTACCCAACCACGGATGGGCTGCGTGGCGCTGAAATCACGCTTGATCGCGTAAGCCTGCCTGCCGAAGCCCTGCTGGGCGATGCCGGCAATGGCCTGGCGCTGGTGGATCGCGTGGTTGATGAAACCATCGCGGCGCTGGCCGGTGAGGCCGTTGGTGCCATGGATGCGCTGCAAAAGCTGACACTGGATTATCTGAAGACGCGCAAGCAATTCGGCCGTCCCATCGGGACTTTCCAATCCTTGCAGCATCGCGCGGCTGAGATGATGGTCTCCCTGGAAGAAGCCCGTTCCATGGCCATGCTGGCGGCGATGATGGCGCAGGAGCCGGATGCGCTGGAACGGCGCCGGCAAATGTCGGCGGTGAAGGTGCAGATCGGGCGTTCTGGCAAATTCATCGGCCAAGGCGCGATCCAGTTGCATGGCGGCATTGCGATGACGATGGAATATCTGGGCGGGCATTATTTCAAGCGCCTGACCACGATAGACACCATGTTCGGCGATGCCGATCATCACCTGACGCAATTGATGGCGATGGGTGGGCTTAATCAGGCCGCATAAACGGGACCTGTCTGCGACTTATCCGTCATGGTCGTGAAGAATTGATGACACGACCATGACGGCGCTTCCCTGACGCCCCATCAAGGGCTACCGAAATAATGACCGGTTAGGGAGAATGCATCATGGCAAATACTGAAGACCCGCGCTTGCAGGAATTGGCTGATCTGATTGATGGCAAGGGCCATGGCCAATACGGGCTGCATGATGTCACCCAGCGCCAGCACGCTTTGCAAGCCGCCTGGCAGGCAGAGCGTGAGGGTTGTTCGTCAGCACTCATTGCCGCGGCGCTGCTGCATGATATCGGCCATTTGGTGCATGATCTGGGCGATAACCCCGCCGAGCATGGCGTGGATGACAAGCATGAGGAATTGGGCCAGGTCTGGCTGCAATCCTGGTTCGGCCCTGAAGTGACGGAACCCGTGCGGCTTCATGTCGCCGCCAAGCGTTATCTCTGCGCGACGGAGGCGGATTACTTCGCCAAGCTATCACCTGATTCGGTGCTTAGCCTATCGCTGCAAGGCGGGCCGATGTCAGCCGATGAAGTCGCGGCATTTCGGGCGCTGCCGCATTCTCAAGATGCCGTGCGGCTCAGGCGTTTTGATGAAGGCGCCAAGGTGGCGGGACTCACCACACCACCCGTGCAGCATTTCCTGCCTCATGTGGCGGCCTGCCTGAAATAGCGCGGGCTTCAGCCAAGCCGCGCTATTTGGCTTTTGACTTTCGCAAGAAAAGCCTGCCGAGACGCATCGGTTGCGCGGTTCATGTCGTAATGCGCAAGCCACGTGCGCCGTGCCCGGCCACCCGTGAGCAGGCGGAAGTAATTCATGATCTGCCGCTTCGGCGGATTGCCCATCAGGAATGTCGCCACCCACCAAGGGCGCCCGTAGCTTGTGATCCCAACCACATGCTTGATATGCGTCAGCGCGGGACGCGCGATACCGTCTTCGCCAAGCTTGAAGGTCACGCCGGGCAGAAAGACACGGTCGAAAAAACCCTTCAGAATAGCCGGCAAGCCAAAGCACCAAACGGGAAAGACAAAAACCAACGCTTCAGCCGCCAATAATCGGGCCACATAGGCTTCCACGGGCGCACGGTTAGCAGGCACCTCATGATAACCTAGGCGTTCAGCACGGCCCAAAACTGGGTCGAAGCCTACGGCGTAAAGATCAAGATGATCCACCACATGGCCCGCCCGCAACAGCGCTTCAATCGCCGCGTGGCGCAGCGCCGCATTGTAGGAATCCTCAACGGGATGTGCGGAGATGAGGAGTATCTTCATGAACCAACAACTTGGCCCAAACTGCTACCCGGCGACAAGGCCGCCGGCGATGCTTCAGAAGAAATCTACTGTGCGATGGTTCCGATGCCGCATGCCAGGCCAGGATTGATCTGGGCAAGGAAGCCTTCTCACCTTCCTGTTGCAGCCGGTTGACTGCGGTTTACTCGGCGAACGCAATGCCTTGGATGAAGATGAATTGATGCCGCTTGATCCAATCGAATTGCTTTTTGCCTGCGGAAACCGATCCGATTTGCAGGAATTGATTGTTGCAGGACGAACAATTGTTCACCAGGGTAAGGTTACTGGCGTGGATATGGAGGCTGCGCAGAGAGAATTGCGCGCCGCATTTCGCGCTGCCATGCCGTCCGGTGCCGGATTCATCAGTGTCGGGTCTGGCTTCGAAGCAGTGAAATGCGCGCATTATCGAAACCGCCTTGGGTGCTGCTAATCAGTGTACGGCCAAGGATAAAGGCGGCAGCGACTGGAAGCTCTTCAGATTGAGCTAAGGTCGCCCTTAACCTTGGCGCGTTTCTGTCACCACGCCATCATCACGCTCGTTCCGCAGTGCCTTTAAGCCGCCAGGTCCCTCCATATCTGCAGCGCGCTACGAAAACCCACCAGATGCGTGCCTGGATATTCGGTGCGGCGATTGCTCGAATAGACATGGGCGAACGCAGGCGAAGCACGGCCCTGCCCCGAAAGGAAGACGATACAGTGCAATAGGCGATTCCGGTTCACCTTCCCGGCGGCTTAGGGTAATGGATCGCTACGGGATGAGGTCTGTTCCTGATCTCGTTTGGGATTGCTTGGGAGAGAAAAGATGCTGCGGCATCTGATGGCACGAATTTCTGCCAATATGGCGCATATTTTGCGACAAATCACGAAGGCGCACCGCAGGCCGAATCAGAGCCTAAGCGTTCATGCTTTGGATGCTACTCCAACCAGAATGCCTAATCCTGGCGATACAAGCCAATTGCATGGAATGAGAGCAGCAGGGGAATCCAGGGCGCAGAGTGCAGGGCTACAGGAGCATTCACCTCCTCGTCGCAGGATCATCTTCGATATTTCTGATCTGATTCAGTATCTCAGGGAAAGTCGTGTGCCTACCGGGATCCAGCGCGTTCAACTCAACATTATTCATTACGCAGTTGTGGAATTTAGGGTTCAATGCAATCCAATCATTGTCTACTTCGAAAAAGAACGAAATGACTGGCTACACCTGACTGTGGCGGAGTTCCTGTCGCTTTACCATGCCACAGAGACGAATGAGAGTATGAATGAGGAAGCCTTCCTGGGTCAGATGGAAGCGCTCGTACACCGGGAATGTCTGGCAAGGCAATTGGCGTCTTATCCGCCGCATGATCAGTTCATCCTGGTTAATCTGGGAACATCCTGGTGGATTGAGAATTATCTTTTGAAAATCAGGGAATTACGGAATCATTGTTCACTTAGCTATGTACCGATGATCCATGATTGCATTCCCCTGATGGTGCCAGAACATTGTGCGGATGCGCTGGTAGAAGATTTTCGAAGCTGGTTCGCCGGTGTCTGTCTGGAAGCGGATGCAATACTGACCAATTCTCAGTGGTCCGGAAATGATATTGGCCGTGAATTGAAGCGCCTTGATCCTGGGACCGGGGTTCCAGTTCACCCGATTGCGCTGAATGGCGATATGTCACGCCATCTGGCCAAGCGTTCCCAGGTTTCTGAGAATCCTCTGCAGCATATTCTGCCGGTTGATGCCAGTTTTGTCTTGTGTGTCGCGACCCTCGAAAGTCGGAAGAACCACATTCTTCTCTTTAAGGCATGGCAAGGGCTTATTGAAAGCCACGGTGCCGCTTCGGTGCCCTATCTGTTGTGCCTAGGCCGGGCAGGATGGTTGTTTGAGGAAGCTGCAGAATTTTTGCGCGCAAACCCATCCCTCAATGAACGGATTCTGCTGGTTTCCAGCATAACGGATACCGCGCTAGCGACGCTGTATCAAAAATGCCTCTTCTCGGTCTTTAACAGCTTTTATGAAGGCTGGGGTTTGCCCATTACAGAAAGCCTTTCCTTTGGCGCTTTGCCCCTGGTTGCTGCCAATACCTCCCTTACCGAGGCGGGTGGGGAAGCGGCGGTCTATTTCCGTGGTGATGATCTGGCGGATCTGCTTGAAAAACTGGAAATGCTGATCTTCGACAAACCCGCAAGAGAAAGATTGCGCGATCATGCGCGCGCGACAGCACAAATCCGAGAATGGTCCGCCGTTGCGGATGAGATGTTGCAGCGTGTATCGGAAACCAAGCCCAGCGCGCTTCTGCGGCAGCAGCGGTTCTTGGATGTGCCGGCTGGAAGCATAATCTCCCTAGGAAAGACCGGGGCAGACACTCCCTTTCATCTGGTTGCGCTAGGTAGCCTGGTACGCGATGGGCTCAATTGGCACAGGCCAGAAGATTGGGGGTGTTGGACGATGCCGGGCACCGCCAGCATGCGTCTAAGGCTGCCGGACCATTTGCTGGGTAAGGATATGGCGTTCTTCATTCGCCTCCGTGGATCAGCCTTGCCCACCAGAATGAAGATCAGCGTCCTTGCTGAACATGATGAGCGGCTTTATGGCCCCATGGAATGCATGATCGGCAGCGGCAAGCGCCTTGCGCTTTGTTTCAACATGCGCGCGACCCAGAAAGAGCTTCGCCTGGGTATTGATTGCGGTGCTGGCACTTCGCTTGGGCCAGGTGATCGTGATGTTGGGGTTGGGGTAACCCACATCATGGTCTGTGATGCGAAGGATCCGCAGACACGCGGCGCGTTCATGGCGGCCTTTCCGGAACTGAGCCAAGCTTCCTGGGTCAAGCGGCGCCGTTCGTTTCAGAAGATTGAAGTTCCGAATATCTGACCTCGGTGGTAAGACGGCAGCCTTGATTTGCCTTTCCGGAAGAAGGGCTTGCATGAAGGGTGGGTTGGCACATGCTGAGCGAGCCGGGTCATTATGACTACATGCCATGGCGAAGACGCCCGCGCATTACTTGGCCGAATGGCGCGCAGATTGCCTTTTGGGTGGCACCGAATATTGAACATTATGAGCTTGATCCGCCGCCGAATGCGCGCCGGATGCCATGGACCAGGCCGCAACCGGATGTGCTTGGCTATTCCTGGCGTGATTACGGAAATCGTGTTGGCTTCTGGCGTATGGCCGATGTTATGGCGCGCCATGGGGTGCGCGGCAGTGTATCCCTCAATGTCGCGGTTTGTGATCATTATCCGGAAATCATCGAACGTTGCTGCGCGTTGGATTGGGAGCTGTTCAGCCACGGCACCTACAACACCCGCTATTTCTACGGCATGAATGAGGATCAGCAGCGCGCTGTCATTCGCGAGAACCGCGAAACAATCAAGCGTGCCAGTGGGCAGGAATTGGATGGATGGCTGACGCCCGCCATTTCGAATGATGAAACCACCCAGCATCTTCTGGCGGAAGAAGGCATCAAATACACGCTGGATATGCTGCATGATGACCAGCCAACCCCGATCAAGGTGCGCAGCGGGCATCTGATCAGCGTCCCCTATTCACTTGAAATCAATGATGTGCCGCTTTTGGCCATGCGCAACACGCCACCTGAACGTTTCGCTGCGATCTGCAAGGCGCAGTTTGATCAGCTTTACGAAGAAGGCGCTGAAAGCGGCACAGTCATGTGTATGCCGCTGCATCCCTTTCTGATCGGTCAGCCGCATCGCATTGCCGCACTGGATGATGTGCTGCGCCATGTGGTGCGCCATGACAAGGTTTGGCTTGCAACCGGGCGAGAAATTGCTGCCTGGTACACAAAGCATCATTTGGCGGAAGCGCAATCCTGGATCGCTGCGGGGACACCATGAAAGGCCTGCCTGAAGAATATCTGCATTATCCGCACCGCCGTCGCGGGATGGATCATGAAATCTACCCCTTCCGCGCCTTGCCAAAGGCAAAGCCAATGAGCTGGCCGAATGGCGCGCGCATAGCACTTTGTATCGCGGTGCATATGGGCCATTTTCCCATGGATATGCCGCTCAAGCCTTTCATCGCGCCGGGCGGCATGGAACGGCCTTATCCATCCTATTGGGATTATACGCTGCGCGATTACGGTAATCGGATTGGCGTTTATCGGCTGATGAAATCACTCACCGCGCGCGGCCTGCCAGCGACTGCCTTGCTCAGCGCGGTGCTCGCGCAGCGCTATCCGGCGCTGATGGATGATCTTGAAGTCGCGCGCTGGGAGATTGCTTGCGGTGGTTTGGATATGGGGCGGCTGCATCACAGCGGCGTGCCGCTTGAACAGGAACGCGCCACGGTGCAGGAAGCCGCAGCACTGCTGCGCGCGCGCTTCGGAAGCAATATGCGCGGCTGGCATTCGCCGGCCCATTCCGAATCAAGCCATACGCTGCGCCTGGTGGCGGAAGCGGGCTTCAGCTTCACCACCGGCTGGGCGAATGATGACATGCCCTATGTCATGCAAACCGAAGCGGGCCGCTTGATTTCCATGCCGCTGTCGCAGGATTTATCGGATCAGCGCATGTTGCATCAGCAGCATTTGGCGACCGAGGATTTCACCCGCGCCATTCTGGCCGCGCATGAAATGCTGGATCGGGAAGCGCAAGAAAGCGGCGGCGGTCGTATTCTGGTGGTGCCCATCACGCCTTGGCTCATTGGGGTGCCGCATCGCATTCGCGCCTTCAACGCCATGCTGGATGCCCTTCTGGCGCGCGGCAGCCTTTGGCCCGCAACCATGGGTGAGATCGCGGCGCATTGGGAAGCACAGGCGGCGGAATAATCTACTCGCCACCAAGCTTCAGCGCGCTGCACCATCCCGCGCGCGGATAGCCTGCACCGCAGCCGCAACCACTGCGTTCGGTGATGCCGTGACGGAAAGCGTGATGGCATCGGCTTCTTCGGCTGTGTCTTCAAGTGTCGCGAATTGGCTCGCCATCAGGGATGGTGGCATGAAGTGGCCTTGGCGCGCTGCTTGGCGCGCCGCAATCACGTCAGGCGCACCGGCCAAGTGTAGAAACAGCAAATCATGATGCCCCGCGCGCAAGCGGTCCCGATAGGCGCGGCGCAGCGCCGAACAGGCCACCACGACTGGCTGCCCCGCCACCCGCGCGGCGCCAATATGTGCCGCAATGGCATCCAGCCAGGGCCAACGGTCCTCATCCGTCAGCGCCTGGCCTGAAGCCATTTTCGCGACATTCGCCGCGGGGTGAAAGCCATCCGCATCGGCGAAGGGCCAGCCGAGCGCCTCGGCGAGCAGCGCGCCAATGGTGGATTTGCCCGAACCCGAAACCCCCATCACGATAATCGCGGCGGGGCGCATGGTTATTTCGGCTCCAGATGTCCGCCAAAGCCATGGCGCATGGCGGATAACGCGCGATCCCCGAAATTCATCTGATCACGCGACCGGAAGCGGGCGTAAAGCGCCGCCGTCAGCACCGGCGTGGCGACGGCGGTTTCCACTGCCTGCTGCACCGTCCAGCGCCCTTCACCGGAATCGCCCACCTTGCCTGAATACTTGGCAAGGTCAGGGTCCTCGGCCAGCGCACTCGCCGTCAGGTCCAATAGCCAGGAGGTAATGACGGAACCGCGCCGCCAGGCTTCCGTCACATCCGCGATATCCACACTCAGGCGCTGATCTTCCGGCAATTCCGCGCTATCGGCGTGGCGCAGCAGATCAAGCCCTTCCGCCAGCGCCTGCATCATGCCGTATTCAATGCCGTTATGGACCATCTTCACGAGATGCCCCGCGCCATGATCGCCGCAGTGTATCCAGCCTTCCTCAATATTGGCGGGCCTGCCATCGCGCCTTGGTGTTTCTGGAATATCGCCGCGGCCCGGCGCCAAAGCACTGAAGATCGGCGCCAGGCGCGCCACGGGTGCGGGTTTGCCGCCGATCATCAGGCAATAGCCGCGCTTCAGCCCCCAAACCCCGCCGGAAGTCCCGATATCCAGATAATCAATCCCTTTGGCGCCCAGCACCTTGGCGCGGCGGATATCATCCTTCCAATGGGTATTGCCACCATCAATCGCGGTGTCACCGGGCGAAAGCAGCGTGCTGAGTTGGTCCAGCGCATCCTCGGTCGGCGCGCCATGGGGCAGCATGACCCAAACCGCGCGCGGTGGTGCCAGGGCAGCGACCAACCCGGCCAGATCGGCAACGCCCACAGCGCCTTCTGCATTAAGTGACGCCACCGCCGCCGCATCCTTGTCCCAGACCACGGCACGATGCCCCGCCTGCATCAGCCGCCGCGCGATATTCCCGCCCATGCGGCCCAAACCGACAATGCCGATTTCCATGACGCCAGCCCCGTCAGATCAGCGCCGCGCGGACGCGGCCAATAAAGCCATCCATCGCCTTGGGATCAGTCCAGCGCAGCACGGCGACAATGCCGGAGCCCGGGTCCACCCAGGTCAGATTACCCCCGGCGCCGGAGGCGAAGAACGCATCCCGCGTGGCAGAGGGGAAACGCTCCCCGCTCGTGTTCAACCACCAGAGGAACCCATAGGAAGGGTTCAGCGTGCAGGCTTCGGTGGACCAGTCAAACCATTGCGCCGGCAGGATTTCACTGCCCGCCCAGCGGCCGCGATTGAGCGCCAATAGCCCGATCCGCGCCTGATCCTCGGCATGGATGGCAACACCCCCGCCCCAATGTGTGCCACCGGGCACGGATTGCACGCGCTTGCCATTCTCCAACGTGACCCAGGAGGTGCGATAGCCATCCCAGCGCCAATCCCGGCTGCCGCCGATCGGGTTCAGGATGCGTTCGGCGAAAACCTCCGG
>CAMCZJ010000095.1 GCA_945886995.1 Asaia bogorensis | reverse complement strand
TCCTTTGTTTAAATCTGTACCGCCACCCAAAAGCCAACCCCGGTTCAAACGCCCAGATATTGGTGCAACCGATCAAGTGAGGCATTCAGGTCCGCATTCGCGACCATATCCACCACCCGGCCATGTTCCATCACGTAATGCCGATCAGCCACCGTCTGCGCGAAGCGGAAATTCTGCTCCACCAGCAGCACCGTAAAGCCGCGCTTCTTCAATTCGCGGATGGTGCGGCCAATTTGCTGCACAATCACCGGCGCCAAACCTTCTGAAGGCTCATCCAGCAGCAAAAGCCGCGCGCCCGTGCGAAGGATGCGCGCAATCGCCAGCATCTGCTGCTCACCGCCGGAAAGCTTGGTGCCTTGGCTGCGCGCCCTTTCCTTCAAATTGGGAAACAGCGTGTAGATTTCATCCAAAGGCAGCCCACCCGGGCGCACCGTTGGCGGCAGCATCAGGTTTTCCGTTACATCGAGCGAGGCGAAAATCCCACGCTCCTCTGGGCAATAGGCAATGCCGGCACGCGCGATCACATCTGGGCGCGCATTCACAAATTCCTGGCGGTCATACTTCACGGAACCGGTGCGGCGCGGCACCAGCCCCATGATGGAACGCAGGGTGGAGGTTTTCCCTGCACCGTTACGCCCCAGCAAAGTCACCACTTCACCCTCGCGGATATCAATATCCACGCCGTGAAGAACATGGCTTTCACCGTACCAGGCCTCAAGCCCGCGTATTTCCATCAAAGCGCCGGTGCTGGCCTTGGCGCCTGATGCAGGCGAGGTCATCACATCAGCCATGGGCGGTCTCCGTCGGGGCTTCCGAACCAAGATAGGCAGCAACCACATCCGGGTTGCGCGACACCGTCGCGTAATCACCTTCTGCCAGCACACTGCCGCGTGCGAGCACGGTAATGGTATCGCAAAGCCCCTGCACAACGCGAAGGTTATGTTCCACCAGAAGCACGGTGCGGCCCACGGAGACGCGCTTCACCAGCGCCACAACGCGGTCCACATCATCATGCGCCATGCCGGCGGTTGGTTCATCTAGCAGCATCATCACCGGATCAAGCGCAAGCGTGGTTGCGATTTCAAGCGCGCGCTTGCGGCCATAGGGCAATTCACCTGCCGTCAGATGCATCCATTCGGTCAGACCCACATCGGCCAGCAATTCCTCGGCCCGCGCATCGAATTTACGGAGGACCGAATCGGAACGCCAGAAATCGAAGGAACCGCCACGGGCGCGCTGCAAGGCCACGCGCACATTCTCAATAACCGTCAGATGCGGAAAAACTGCGGAAATCTGAAAGCTCCGCACCAGGCCAAGGCGCGCCACTTCGGCGGCCTTCATGCCGGTGATGTCGCGCCCTTCATAGCGAATGGCACCCCTGGTGGGGGGCAAAAACTTCGTGAGCAGATTGAAGCAAGTGGTCTTGCCGGCGCCGTTTGGGCCGATCAAGCCATGGATAGTGCCCCGGCGGACTTTCAGGTTCACGTCGCTGACCGCGACGAAGCCCCGAAATTCCTTGGTAAGCCCTTCCGTTTCAAGGATGGTGTCAGACACCCGAACCACGCCCCCCTTTTTGCAGCGGCTATTGCCGCCATGTCTCTTACCTTCCTACCTATGCGAGGCTCGGGCTTCCTGCAAGCCACCCTCTTCGAATCCCGACGAAAATTAGTCGCCGGCCACGGCTGAACAAAAAAAGGGCAGAGGTTGCCCCCTGCCCTTTCTCGCCCTTGGGGAACCCCCGCTCAGGCTTCAGACAATTCCTCAGGCTTCACCTGACGCTCCGCCACCTTGGCGAGTTCCAGGATGAAATCCACGACCTTTTCTTCAAAAATGGGCGCGCGCAGGTTTTCCATCGCCTCTGGATTTTTACGGAAGAACTCAATCACCTGTTGTTCCTGGCCACGGTAGCGCGCAGCTTCCTGGCGCAACGCACGGCTGAGTTCATCGGGCGTCACCTGGATATTGTTGCTGCGCCCAATTTCGGACAGCAGCAGGCCAAGGCGAATACGGCGTTCGGCAATGCCGCGATATTCCGTGCGCAGGGTGTCCTCATCCTTGCCCTGGTCATCGGAATCGAGACGTCCAGCCTTCAAATCCGCTTCAACGCGCTGCCAGATCTGGCTGAATTCACCCTCCAGCATGCCTTCCGGCACGGGGAAGCTTGCCTGATCCGCAAGCTTGTCCAAAAGGGCCCGCTTGAGCCGCATGCGCGACATGCCATCATATTCGCGCTGCAAACCTTCCTTGACCTGGGCTTGCAGGGCGGCAAGGTCCGTTTGGCCAACCGCCTTCGCCAATTCATCGTCAATGGCGCGCGGCACGCGCTGTTGTAGCTTCTTGCCAGTGATGGAAAAGACCGCCCGCTTACCCGCCAATTCGGCCGAACCGTAATCCAGCGGGAAGACCACCTGGATATCGCGGCTATCGCCAACGGAAAGCCCTTCCATCTGCTCCGTAAAGCCGGGGATGAAGCCGGGGCCGCCCACTTCAACTGGCATGTCACTGGCGGACCCCCCAGCGAAGGGCGCCAGCGCGGGTTCTTCCGTGCCCGTAATGAGCCGCGCCGGGCCGATACGGAGCGTGAATTCCACCGCGGCACCCGCCGGCATGCCATGTAGATAAATGAAGGGCCGGCTAGCGGCGATTTCCGCCTGGCTCGGGAAGGTGAAGGCCAGCGTGCTGCGCCCGACCGTCACGTCAAAGCCTTCACGCTGCATATCAAGGAAGTCAACGCCATCGGCGCGCTGGCTGTAGAAATTGAAGCCAAGCTTGCCCTGCGTGCCTTCCGGCAGGCTCCCTGCATTCACCTTGGTGCTGACCATCAGGCTTTGCGTGGCACCCGGCGCCGCGGCGATACCCTTGGCACCTTCCAGGAACACCTGCACCCAGCCAGCGTCACTGGTCGTGCCGCTCACGCGAAGATCGAAATAGGGCAAAGCCTCATCCGTGCCGATGGCGGCGATTTCGGATTGCAGCCCGCCAGAAAGCGAAATCTCCCAACCGCGCGGCGCCTGGCCCGGAATGCCGGGCACGGCCCCAAGGGCTGGGCCATTGGTCAGCAAATCCGGCACCACAGATCCAGCGAAATCGCAGACCATCACGTCACCAGTGGCGGCGGGCCGGGCTTCGCTCACATCCGTCAATTCACCATTGCGCGTCGCGAGTGTTTCAAGGATTTTCTGCACTTCCTCATCGGAAGGCTCGGCGCGCAGGCGTTCCAGTTCAATGCCGCCAAAATCCGGCATCGGCACATCCGGCAGCACTTCCAATTCCATGCGGAATTCAAGATCAGCGCCTTCGGCGAAATTCGTCACCTCGATCTTGGGCTGTAGCGCAGGCTTCAGGCCACGATCGCTCACTACCTTGCGGGAGGCATCGCTCACGGATTCTTCCAGCACCTCACCCATCACGGCGGTGCCATAGCGCTGGCGGACAACGGAAAGCGGCACCTTGCCTGGGCGGAAGCCCGGCAGCGAAACCGTCTTGGCGATTTCAGAAAGGCGCTTTTCGCGGCTTGAGGCGATATCGCCCGCCGGAAGCGTCACTGACTAGGCGCGCTTCAAACCTTCATGCGCGAGCTCATTAACCTGCATCGGAGGATCGTCCATCCCAAGCTAGAGAAAAAAAAAGCCACGGCGGCACCGATGGTGCGGGCGAAGGGACTCGAACCCCCAAGGCTTGCGCCACCGGAACCTAAATCCGGCGTGTCTACCAATTCCACCACGCCCGCGCCGAACGGCGCCGCGCCGCGGTCGGAGGCAGGGCTTTAGCCTATGCCTTGGCGCTTTCCAAGTGAGGTTGTTTCAAAATGACTTCACGACACCAGCGCCTGGGCGCAAGCGTCCAGGATGGCAGCCTCATCCAACCCATACTCCCGGTAAAGATCAGGAATATCCCCGGCCTGGCCGAAGCGGTCCACGCCAAGCGGCACCACCTTTTGGCCCCGGACAGAGCCAAGCCAAGCATGGGCGGCGGGGTGGCCATCCAGCAGCGTCACCAGGGCAGCGCTGGGGGCAAGCGGTGCAAGCAGGGTCTCAATCCAGCTTGGTGCCCCAAACCCGGCCCGGGCCTTGCGCCGTGCAGCGAGCCAATCCGTATGCAGCTTGTCCGGGCTGGTGATGGCGAGCAGCCCGGCCTCGGGGATGTCTTCCCGGATGGTGTTGAAAGCAGCCAGAGCCTCTGGCGCCAAGGCGCCCTGATAGGCCAGGGCGAAACTCGCCCCCGGCGCCGGCGGCACCACCCAATGGGCGCCGGCAATCACCGCCGCCGGGTCCAGATTGCGCTCAGGCTGTTCAAGCCCGCGCGTGGAAAGCCGGAGCCATACCGCTGAGCCATCGGGCTGCTGCATGTGATGAAAGGCATGGCGCATCAGGATCGCCAATTCATCGGCATGGGCGGGTTCATAAGCAACCAACCTATCCTGCGCCATGCCAATCAAAGGCGTATTGACGCTTTGGTGCTGGCCGCCTTCCGGCGCCAAGGTCAGGCCCGAAGGTGTTGAAACCAAAAGAAACCGTGCGTCTTGGTAACAGGCATAAATCAGCGCATCCAGGCCGCGATTGACGAAGGGATCATAAACGGTGCCCACCGGCAAAAGCCGCGCACCGTAAAGCCGGTCTGCCAAGCCCAGCCCCGCCAGCAGCAGGAACAGGTTTTGCTCCGCGATGCCCAATTCCACATGCTGGCCTTCCGGCGACATGCCCCAGCGCTGGGCAGAGGCCAGCTTGGCATCGCGGAACACGTCATTTTTCTTGTGCCGGTCAAAAATGCCGCGCCTATTCACCCAAGGCCCGAGATTGGTGGAAACCGTCACATCCGGGCTGGTGGTAACAATGCGCTTGGCGAGTTCGGCATTCTCCCCCTGCCCGCGGCCGATTTCAGCCAAAATCTCGCCAAAGGCTGCCTGGGTGGAATGCTTGCGCCCCGCCGGCACGCGCGGCGCGGCGAAGCGGTCCGGCACATGGATCACGGGCGATTGCAGGGCGCGGCCTTGGGGGGATAGGGGCTTGGCGAAATCAATGCTGGCCAGGAAGTCGCGCAATTCTTCCTCGGGCACCTCAAGCCCTTCGAATTCATCCCATTCATGGCCGGGGCGGATCTGCATGGCGGCGCGGAAGCCTTCCATCTGCTCCTTCGTCATCAGCCCGGCGTGGTTATCCTTATGCCCGGCAAAGGGCAGGCCCATGCCCTTGATGGTATAGGCAATGAAGCAGGTGGGCTGATCGCCAGCGGCATCCTGGGCGCGGAAAGCCTCGGTCAGGGTCTCAATGTCATGCCCGCCGAGATTGGTCATGAGCGCGGAGAGCTCATCATCCGATAGCGGGTCAATAATGGCGCGAATGCCTGCCACGCGGCCAAGCTCGGCCAGGATGGCGGCGCGCCAAGCGGCACCGCCCTGGAAGGTCAAAGCGGCGTAGAGGCTATTCGGGCAATCATCAATCCAGCGGCGCAATTGATCGCCATCGGGCCGTGCAAAGGCCGCTTCCAGCCTACGGCCATATTTGAGTGTCACAACATTCCAACCCATGTCGCGGAACAGACCCTCGATCCGGCCAAAAAGCCTGTCCGGCACAACGGAATCGAGCGATTGGCGATTGTAATCCACCACCCACCAGACATTGCGGATATCGTGCTTCCAGCCTTCCAACAGGGCTTCGTAGATATTGCCCTCATCCAATTCCGCGTCACCAACCACGGCGACATGCCGGCCTGGCGGAATACCCTCAGGCGCCATGCGATGCAGATGCACATAATCCTGCACGAGCGATCCGAAGGAAGCGAGTGCGACACCAAGCCCGACGGAGCCGGTGGAAAAATCCACCTCAGACCCATCCTTCACACGGGATGGATAGGGCTGGATGCCGCCGAATTGGCGCAGCGTTTCCAGTTTCTCCCGTTGCTGCCGCCCAAGCAGATAATTGATGGCGTGAAACACCGGCCCCGCATGGGGCTTCACCGCCACGCGGTCGGCTGGCTTCAGAATGTCGAAGTAAAGCGCTGTCAGGATGGAAATGCAGGAAGCGCAAGACGCCTGATGCCCGCCCACCTTCAGCCCATCCCGATTGGGGCGGATGTGATTGGCGTGATGGATCATCCAGGAGGAAAGCCAGAGCAGCTTTTTCTCCAGCGCATGGAGCATTTCCGTCCGCCGGGCGCTACCCGGCAAATGGCGGGCCTTGCCCTTGCCTTGCACTGTCATGATCCGATCCCCCGACAAACTGCCGTCAATATGGCGGTTTGGCAGCCGTGACGGAAGGGGGAAATCAGGTCTTTACAAGCCGTTTGAGCCCGCCCGAGGCCGCGCGCTGCCCATCCCCCACATAGGCTTCGTGATTGTTTTCGATGGAGGCCGGATCATAGAGGTAATTCACCATCAACCCGCAAGATTGCCGAAGACCATTTTCTGAGACGTCAGCGCGCCAATTGAGCCGTTCGACGCGCGCGCCATTGGACAGGTGGAAATGCGCCACGGGATCAAGCGCGCGCCCTGCCCTGCCAGCTGGTGCTTCCTTCAGCAGATAACGCGCGCCAAGCCGGATCAGGATGGGCGCCATGGCGCGGGCGAGCGCTTCCTGCTTGAGGCAGGCGCGGTCCGCGAGCAGCTTCGTGAAATCCAGCGTCGTGCCATCGCCCAAGGCTGTGGTGAGGCTGGCTTCTTCTTCACTGGTAAGCAACGCATCACCATCGCGCGCGCTTTTCTCGACCCAGGTACGAAAGCCGGGCATGGGAGAAAGCGTGCAAAAGGTTTTCAGCTTGGGGAATTCGGCAGCGAGCAATTCCACCACGCGCTTGATCAGGAAATTGCCAAAGGAAATGCCATCCAAGCCGCGCTGGCAGTTATTGATGGAATAGAAAACCGCCGTATCCGCCTGCCCGGCATCCTGCAACGGCGCCTTTTCATCCAGCAGCTTTTGCACACTGGCCGCCATGCCGCGTTCCAGCGCGACTTCCACGAAAATCAGTGGCTCATCAGGCATGCGCGGATGGAAAAACGCGTAGCAGCGCCGGTCTGAATCAAGCCGATTGCGCAGATCCCGCCAGGTGCGAATGCGATGCACTGCTTCATATTGCACCAGCTTTTCCAGCAAAGCGGCGGGAGATTTCCAGTCAATCGCATGCAATTCCAAAAAGCCGACATCAAACCAGGAAGCGAGCAAGCCCTTCAGGTCTGTCTCCAACGCCTGCAGGGGTGCCTCGTGATCCTTGAGGCGCAGCAATTCCGCGCGCATCTCGACAAGGAACTTCACCCCATCCGGAATGGCAGCAAAAGCCGTCAGCAGCTTGAGGCGCGGCGGTTCCAAGGCACGGCGCAGCCCCGCAAGCGCAATGGCGCGCACCGCCGCATCCGGCGCGGCGCTCAGTTTTTCAATGGCGCGCGTCACCGCGGCGGCGTCGGAATCAAAACCGGCCAAGGCGCGGAGGAAACCAAGCCTGCCGGCCTCATTCAAGCTGCGATAGCGTTCGGCCAGGGCGGCGGCGCGGTTGCGGGCGGAAACCTCACCACCGCGGGCTTGCAGGCATTCGCGGAATTCCTCGGCAAAATCTTCGGAAGCCGCGGGGCTGCGCTGCACTACCCCGGCCAGATCGCGCCAGAGTGACGCCACACGGCGCATAGCGCGATCCATCAGCCCGGCTTCAATGGCGATATCGGACATGCGGCACCGATCCCCTTTTTTGGAGAGCCTACCGAAACAAGGATTAAGAAACAAAGGAAATCTGACGGAGTGACGCGGGCGTGATCTCCTTCAGCCAGAAAGGCCCCACCGCGCCTGCGCCATCAGTGGCGGCAGATCCTCAGCGATCAAACCTGCCGGGCCAGCATTCGCCGCCGCGCCATGTAGCCATACAGCCGCTGCCGCGGCTTCAAAAGGCGCCATGCCCTGCGCGAGCAAGGCCGCAATCGCCCCGGCCAAGACATCTCCCGTGCCGGCGCTGGCAAGCGATGGTGGCGCATTGTCATTGATCATCACGCGGCCATCCGGCGCGGCGATGATGCTATCCGGGCCTTTCAGCACGACAACCGCGCCAAGCCGTGCTGCGGCAGCGCGCGTGGCGCTGAGCCTATCCGCGCCCGGCGCGCCGAACAGCCGGGCGAATTCGCCGGCATGGGGCGTGATCACTGCCGCGCCGCGCAGCAGGTCCGGCGCCTCGGCAGCGGCCATCAAGGCGCCGGCATCCGCCACCAGGATTTTGCTGGCTTCAATGATCGTGCGGATGGCGGCGCGGGTCGCCTCATGGGGCAAAAGCCCAGGCCCGGCAAGCCAAACCTGGCGCCTTGTATCCGCCAGCAGCGCCCCCAGCGTTGCATCGCTCACCAATTGCCCGGGCGCATCGGCGCGCAGCATCGCGGCGAGTTCCATGTTTTCGGCATGCAGCGTGACCAAGCCCGCGCCAAGCCGCCGCGCCGCTAATGCCGCAAGGCGCGCCGCGCCAGGCATGGCCGCCCCCGCCAGAATGGTCAGATGGCCCCGCGTGTATTTATGCGCGCTGACCTCAAGCGATGGCAGCGCCCAAAGTGCGGGATGATTGCGCCAGCAGCACGGCACGATTTCATGTAAGACGGCCTCTGGCAGGCCGATATCGGCAAGCACGGTCTCACCGCAAAGCGCCCTGCCCGGCAGCAGCACATGCCCGGGCTTGAGGCGAAAGAAGCTGATCGTCAGCGCCGCTTGCGGGGCGTAACCCAGCACCTGCCCGGTTGCGCCATCCAAGCCTGAGGGCGCATCCACCGCGACCAAGGGGGCTTGGACCGCGCGCAGCACCTGGGTCACCTCCGGCGCCAAGGGGCGCGTCAGGCCAGAGCCAAATAGCGCATCCACCACCAACCCAGCGCGGGCAGCCTCCGCCGCACCAAAAGCCACCATCGGGCCATGCCAGCGCGCTGCCGCCGCAGCCGCTGCTGTGCCGGGGCTGACGGGGGCAAGAGCCGCAACCGCAACGGGCCAGCCCGCCTGCTCCAGATAGCGGGCAGCCACATAGCCATCCCCACCATTATTGCCGGGACCCGCCAACACCAGGGTGCGGCAGGGGCGGAACAGGGCGCGGATGGCCCGCGCGACCGCCCTGCCCGCTGCTTCCATCAGGGTTGCGGTCGGCATGCCGGCCACCAGCGCAGCCGCATCGGCGCGCGCCATTTCGACGGGTGTCAGAAGCTCGGTCGGGTAAGGGCGAGGCATGAAAGGCTTATAGCCAATTGGAACATTACCTGCATGGGCTGGATCAAGCAGTCCGCCAAGCTGCTATAGAGATCGCAATAGGATAGGAGTCGTGCATGGCCTTCGTGATCGCCATCGCCCAACGCAAGGGCGGGGCCGGCAAATCCACCGTGGCGGCCAATCTGGCCGCCGCGCTCGCGGAATCTGGCCATCGTGTTGGGCTTTTGGACATAGACCCGCAGCGCAGCCTGGCGCGTTGGGACCAGCAGCGCGGGGTCAGCAAGAAGGCCCATACCCTGCATTTCGAAGCCCCGACCGGCTGGCGCCTGCCCGCCACTTTGGAAAGACTGCGCCGCGATCAGGATTTCGTGCTGCTCGATACCGCGCCCCATGATGACACGGATGCGAAGCTTGCCATTCGCGGCGCCGATCTGGTGCTGGTGCCCTTGCAACCCTCGGCGGCTGATCTTTGGTCCATGGATGCGACGCTTGATCTGGCCAAGCAGGAAAGGCGGCCCTTCCGGCTGCTGCTGAACCGCGCGCCCGCTTCGGGCAAGCTGCGGGACGATATTGAAGGCCAAATCCGCGACCGCAACCTGCCGATATTGGATGCGGTGCTCGGCAATCGCACCGCCTATGCCCAGGCCTTCATGGCGGGGCTTGGCGTGGTGGAAGCCGCCCCGCGCGGCCCGGCGGCGGCAGAAGTCCGCGCATTGGCGCGTGCATTGGAAGCGATCCGAAAGAAGGGCCTTTGATCATGGGTGATATCTTGCTGGCGCTGCATTTGCTGGGCGCGGTGCTTTGGGTGGGCGGCATGGCCTTCGCGCTTTTTGTGCTGCGCCCCGCCGCGCATGAGGTGCTGCAAGCGCCGGACCGCCTGGCACTCGCGCAGGCAGCCTTTAGGCGTTTCTTTCTGATTGTGTGGCACGCTATGCCCATCGTGCTGCTGACCGGCTGGGCCTTGTTCTTCCTGTGGCATGGCGGCTTTGCCGGCGCGCGGTGGAGCCTGCATCTGATGCATATGCTGGGGCTGATTATGGGGTTGGTGTTTTTTGCGATATTCTTTGGCCCTGGGCGCGGTATGCGTCGGGCCATGGCGGCGGGCGACAAGCCAGGCGCGGCACGCGCCCTGGAAAACGTACGGAAGCTGGTGCTGATGAATTTGATCTTGGGTTTGATTGTGGTGGCATTCTCCGGCGTTGGGCGCATTGCGGGATGAGCATTGCGTTGAAGGACGGCATCCAAATTGTCGAGGATGCCGCGCCCGAATTCGAAGCTGTCGCCGCCATTCAGCGCGGCCTGCATAATTTCAACCAGGAAACCGGCGGGCCTTATGACCGTGAACCGGTGACGCTGCTGGTGCAGGATGCGGATGGCAAAACCTTGGGTGGGTTGTTGGGCCTCACCTTCTGGGGCTGGCTATTCATTGATTGGCTCTATCTGGAACGCGGCATGCGCCGGCGCGGCATTGGCGAGGAATTGCTGCAACGCGCTGAGGCGATTGGCCGCGAACGCGGCTGTACCAATGCCTATACGGATACCTTTAGCTTCCAGGCGCCGGGCTTTTGGAAGCGCAATGGCTATGTGGAATTCGGCAAGCTTGAAGGCATGCCTGCCGGCCATGCGCGGGTGTGGTTGCGCAAGGCCCTTTAGCCGGTCTTAGTACAACAGCGCGCGATAACCTGATCCGGCAAAAGGATCAGGTTACCCGGATTTAGTCGGCTCAGCCCTTTAGCGTCGCCAAAGCATC
>CAMCZJ010000094.1 GCA_945886995.1 Asaia bogorensis | reverse complement strand
CACCCCTTGATGCAGCGCAAGCACCCTGGCGATGCGGCGCCACTTCACGCAAAATGACCGGCCAATAAAACAGGGGGACGCCATGCAGGTTTCATCCAGCCATTTGCCGGTGGATTTCACCGAGGGGCATTTCTGCGCCCGGATCATGCTGCCCGAAGGGCCCTGCGTGATCGGCTTCGCGCGTGGCGCGGCTTTCGACCTGACGCCCGCCTTCGGCACGGCTTCGCGCTTTCTGGAAGAAGATGATGCGGTGGGCGCCATTACTCGGCGCGGCCAGCCGATTTCGCTTGATCTGGAAGTGCTGTTCACCAATGCAGCTTGGAATGCGCGGGATGCTGCCAAGCCCTTCCTGCTTTCACCGATTGATCTGCAAACCGTGAAGGCCGCCGGCGTGACCTATGTGCGCAGCATGCTGGAACGCGTGGTGGAAGAACGCTGCCGCGGCGATGCCGGCCAGGCGGAAGCAGTGCGCGCTGAATTTCGCAACATCATTGGCGATGACCTTGCCGCGATCCTGCCCGGCAGCGCGGAAGCCATGCGCCTGAAGGCCGCGCTTTTGGCCAAGGGCTGGTGGAGCCAATATCTGGAAGTGGGCATTGGCCCGGATGCGGAGATTTTCACCAAATGCCCGGCCATGGCTTCCGTTGGTACGGGCAGCAAGATTGGTGTGCATCCCGTCTCCGCCTGGTCCAACCCTGAGCCGGAAGCGGTGATGGTGGTGAATGGCAAGGGGCGCATTCAAGGCGCGACACTCGGCAATGATGTCAATTTGCGCGATGTGGAAGGGCGCAGCGCGCTTTTGCTGGGGCGCGCGAAGGATAACAACGCGTCCGCCGCGCTGGGGCCGATGATCCGGTTGTTTGATGCGGGCTTTACCTTGGAAGATGTGCGGCGCGCGGAGCTTAGCCTGACCATCACTGGGCGTGATGGGTTTGAATTGGCGGAAAGCGGGCCGGTGGGGGCGATCAGCCGCGACCCTGCTGATGTGGTTTCGCAAATGATCGGCGCGCATCATCAATATCCGGATGGCGCGGTGCTTTATCTCGGCACGCCATTCTCGCCGGCCAAGGATCGCGGCGCGCCCGGCATGGGCTTCACGCATCGTGAAGGAGATGTGGTGCGCATTGCATCGCCGCGGCTTGGCGTATTGGTGAATGAGGTGGATCGCACCGATGAATGCCCGCCCTGGCGCTATGGCATTGGGGCGCTGTTTGCTTCCCTCGCGGCGCGCGGATTGCCGCGCCCATGAAGGAAGAAACCGGGCGGCTTGATCGCGGCGATGGTGTGCATTTGGCTTGGCGGCGCATCGCCGGGCGCGGCCCCGGCGTGGTGTTCCTGGGTGGCTTCAATAGCGACATGACAGGGAGCAAGGCGGAATTCCTCGCCGCGTGGTGTGCCGCGCGCGGGCAGGCGTTTTTGCGCTTTGATTATTCCGGCCATGGCACATCCGAAGGGCGCTTCGCCGATGGCACGATTGGGCGTTGGGCTGAGGATGCGGCTTCAGTGATTGCGGCGCTGACCGAAGGCCCGCAAATCCTGATCGGGTCTTCCATGGGCGGCTGGATTACGCTGCTGCTGGCTGCGCGGCGCAGGGTTGCGGTGCGCGCGCTGATCGCCTTAGCCCCGGCGCCGGATTTCACCGAGGATTTGATGTGGGCAGAATTTTCGCCTGCGATACGTGAAGCGATCTTACGCAATGGTGTTTGGCATAGGCCGAGCGAATACGGTGCGCCTTATCCAATCACCCGCGCTTTGATTGAAGATGGTCGCAATCAGCTTTTGCTGCGTGGGCCAATCGCGCTTGATTGCCCCTTACGCATTTTGCAGGGCCAGCAGGACCCGGATGTGCCCTGGCGCCATGCGCTGCGGATTGCGGAAGCGGTGACAGGCGGCGATGTGCGCGTGACGCTGATCAAGGATGGTGATCATCGGCTGTCACGGGAGGAGGATTTGGCGTTGTTGGGGGAAACCCTAACGCCGCTCCTCGGCTAAACTCGCCGCCAAGCCCTCACGATAACTCGGATACCGCCATTCAATCCCAAGCGCTGCCTTGGTCGCGGCATTCGCAACGCGGCGATTTTCTGACCAGAAGGAAAGCGCCATGGGCGACATGCTGGCGCGTGCTTGTTCAAAGGGAATGGCCGGCGGCGCCGCCATGCCCAGAAGCCGCGCGGCTTCTGCTATGACTGTTGCGTTATCCGCCGGTTCATCATCCACGAAGTTCAGCACGCGGCAGCCAGGTTCGGGCGTGTTGCTGATGGCGGCCATCACCGCATGGGCAATGTCATCGCGGTGAATGCGGCTGAAGCTATGGCCGGGCTTCACCACGCGCCGGGCGACGCCCGCACGCAATTCGGCAAAGGGCGCGCGGCCTGGCCCGTAAATCCCGCCAACGCGGCAAATATCCAAAGCCGCATCGGCAGGGCGTGCGGCGCGCCAGGCTTCTTCTGCCGCCAATCGCCTTTGGCTGCGCGGCTGTCCGGGCGCGGGCGGTGTCGCCTCATCTACTGTGCCACCGGCGCGGTCGCCATAAACCCCGGTGGTGGAAAGATAGCCGATCCAGCGCTGCTTCCCGGAAGCAAGCGCCGCAGCGTGGCGGCGCAGCACCGGGTCCCCAGCCTCATCCGGCGGTGTGGTGATCAGCCAATGGCTTGCCGCCGCGAAGGCCGGGCCGGCGGCATCGAAGCCAATCACCTCAACCCCTGGCGGCGCCCTCACGGCCTCCGGCTGGCGCGACGTGCCCACAACGCGCCAGCCGGCGGCGGCGGCGGCCTCGGCCACCGCGCGCCCGGCATAGCCCAGCCCGGCAATAATCAGCAGCTTGTCCTGTTTCATGGTTTTTCCGCCACGCGCCATCAAAAATCATTCATGTCTTCCGGCCAATGCTAACATTATTTGCAGCTTGGGCTAAATAACGGGCGATGACGCAAAAGCCGCTTAAGCTGATCGGGTTTGCCACGGCGCTATTGGTCATGGGCGCGGTGGGCGGCTTGTGGCTTTCGGGCCTGCTTTCCTCCGATGAGCAGAATGCCGCGCTGCCCGTGCCGCCGGAACCGCCGCGCCTGTCCCAAGCGCCGGAATATGCACGCTGCCTGGACCTGCTGCTGGCTGACCCCACGGGCGCGCGCGGCTTTGCGCGTGATTGGCTGATGCAGGGCGGTGGCGAAGGTGCGGCGCAATGCGAAGCGCTCGCGCAGCTTAGCCTGGGGGAAGCTGATGCGGCTGCGGAAGCGCTGGAACGCATCGCTGCCCGCAGTGAAGCCGGGCTTGCCGCGCGCGCTGCAGTGTTCGGCCAGGCTGCGGAAGCCTGGCGGGCGGCGGGCAAACCGCAACGCGCGGCGGCAGCGGCCAGCCTGGCGCTTGCACTGATACCGCAGGACCCGGATTTGCTTTTGGAACGCGCCATGGCGCGGCTTGCGCTGGGCCAAGTGCCCGGCGCGCTCGCTGATCTTGATCTGGCAGTGGTGCTGGATGCGGACCGGGCAGAGGCCTGGATATGGCGTGCCGCCGCGCAGCGCCGTCTGGAAAGCCTGGGCCCGGCGGAAGATAGCATCACCACCGCGCTGCGGCTTGCGCCGCGCAATGTGGAGGCGCTGCTGGAACGCGGCATTCTGCGCCAGTTGCGTGGTGAGGCTGAGGCCGCGCGGCGTGATTGGGAAAGGGTGCTGGAGTTTGCCCCTGATAGCGCTGCCGCCGATCTGGCAGCGCAGAATCTTGCGCTGATCGAAGCCGGGCCTAGCCAGAGGTAATGCGCGATCCGCGAAAGCGGCATGATCGAAGCGGTGCGGTGGTCGCACAACCTAAGGTTTCAGATTAATCCATTGAATTAGCCTTTGGCGTCATCTTGCGGTGCCGGCCTGCTCACGCCATTGTGAGACTGATTTTTAGCGGATAATGCCTCATGAATAGCTTCAATCGCCGATCCCTTTTGGCGCTGAGTGCCGGGCTTTCCGCAAGCCCAGGCGTTTTGCGCGCGCAAGCGGCTTGGCCGGATCGGCCCGTGCGGATCATTTGCGCTTTCCCCGGCGGTTCCACGCCCGATCTGGCCGCGCGGGCGATTGCGCCGCATTTGCAGCAGGTGCTGGGCCAGCCGGTGATTGTGGAAAACCGCGCTGGCGGCGGTGGGCATATCGGCACGGAAGCCGTGGCGCGTGCGACAGATGGCCATACACTTGGTGTGACGATTGGCGGGCCGGGCAGCACGGCGAAAATCCTGAACCCAGCGCTTGGCTATGACCCAGCGACTGATTTGGCGCCGATCAGTCTTTTGGCGCGGCTGCCCTTTGTGCTGGTGGTGCATCCTTCCGTGCCGGCGCGCAACGCGGCTGAGTTTGTCGCCTATGCCAAGGCCAATCCAGGCAAGATCAGCTTTGCCTCAACCGGGCCTGGCACGCTTTCCCATTTGGTGATGGAAGATTTGGCGGCGTCTCAAGGTTTTGAGGCGGTGCATGTGCCTTATCGCGCTGTGGGTCAGGCGGTGCTGGATTTGGTGGCGGGGCGCATTCAGGCGTTTTTCGCCGCAACCGGCGGCGTGCTGGGCCAGGTGCGTGATGGTTCCGTGCGCGCGCTTGCGGTGACGAGTGCGGAGCGCTTCCCTGCTTTGCCCGAAGTGCCGACGATGGCGGAAGCCGGCGTGCCATCCGACCCGGCCGTTGCCTGGATTGGGCTTTTCGCGCCGGCGGGTTTCCCTGCTGACCGTATTGCGCGGGTAGCGGAGGAAACCGGCAAGGCGCTTGCCGTGCCCGATCAGCGCCGCGCGCTGGAAACCGCGGGCTTTACCGTGGTGGGGAGTGATACGGAAACATTTCGCGCGCTGCTTGCTTCCGATATCGCGCGCTGGGGCGGGCTTATTCGCCGCTTAGGGCTGAAACCGGAAAGCTGAGGTGGAGCATTTTCAAGCCAAGTGGAATCACTTGGCGGCTCGGAAAATGCGACCCAACAAAGAATTAGTGCGTTTCCGGTGAACTAAAGTGAACTGGAAACGCACTAGAATATCCCGGCCGCCAAGCCGGCAGCGAAAGCGGCGCCGAGTTCTTCGCAGCGTGCAAGATCATTCGCGCCAATGATCTTGGGCGCGGCGATGGCTTCGGGCGTTTGCGCGCCGGTGATGATGATCAGCGGTTCCGCAATGGGCTTGAGCCGCCATCCCGTGGCGATGCGCGCGATTTGCCGCGCGGCACCCGTGCCATCAGACCCCGCGCAAATCATGGTGGCATACGGTCGGCCTTGGATTTGATCCAGCAACGGATAGTAGCAGCGGTCGAAGAAATCCTTCATCACGCCGGCCATGCTGGCCAGGTTTTCTGGTGTCGCGAAAATATAGCCATCGGCTGCCAGCAAATCCTCAGGCGCCGCTTCAGTGGCATGCAGCCCACCGACGGCAATATTGCTTTCCGCCATGGCGCCTTCCAGTGCCGCTTGCGCCATCTGCCGCGCGCCATCCGTCATGGAATGGTGAATGACCAGAAGTGTCTTCATGCCGCTTCAGCGTAAGCACCCCGTTGCTGCGGCAGCAAGAGCGTGATGGCCCAACAGAGGCCCAGCATCACCGCGGCACCCGCCAAGGCGCCCATGATGCCCGCCATTTGATAGAGCAAGCCCGAAAGCAGCGTGCCGGCAAAGCGCCCGGCGGCATTGGCGGCGTAGTAAAACCCAACATCCTCGGCGGCTTTTTTGGAACCGGCATAAGCCAGGATCAGATAGGAATGGAGCGAGGAATTCACCGCAAAGGCGAAGCCAAAGACCAAAAGCCCCGCGACCAGCAGCAGATCAGCGCGGCCTGCATCAAGCCACAGCGCGGCCATCAGCGCGGGGGGAACCACCGCAAGGCCAAGGCACCAAAGGCGCGCCGCCGGCACCTCGGCGCTCAGCCCATCGGCGCTGCGCTGGATCAAAGATGGTGCTGCCGCCTGCACCAGGCCGTAGCCGATGGTCCAAATGGCAAGGAAACCACCCACAGCCGCAAAGCTCCAACCCGAGGAATAGAGAAACACGGGCAGCGCCACCACAAACCAGACATCGCGCGCGCCAAAAAGCAAAACGCGCGCGCCGGCCAGCAGATTGACGCCGCGATCCCGCGCCATGAATTCCCGCATGGAAGCTGACGCCTTGGCCTTGCCCATCAGCGGCGGGAGGGAGGCCACAACGCCAAGCAACACCAACCCAAGCAGCGCTGCCATCAACCAAAGCGCGCCCTGAAAGCCCAGCGCTTCCAGCAACACGCCACCCAGGAAAAACCCCACGCCCTTCATCGCGTTCTTGCTGCCAGTGAACCAGGCCACCCAGCGAAACAAGCGACCAGAGGCATCGCCCGCGGTCAGCTTGATGGCGGATTTGGAGGCGGTTTTGGTGATATCCTTCGCGATGCCGCAAACCCCTTGTGCCAGTACCACCCAAGCCAGCGCCATGGCCGGCACCCAGTCTGGCGATAGCGCTGACAGCATGAGGAACCCCGCGATTTGCGCGGCAAGCCCCACCGCCAACATGCGCGCAATGCCAAAACGTGTGGCAAGCCAACCACCGACAAGGTTTGCGCCGATACCGGCCGCTTCATATAGCAAAAAAAGAAAAGCCAGCGCGAATGGCGAATAGCCAAGCTTGTGAAAATGCAGCAGCACCAGCATACGCAAGGCGCCATCGGTCAGCGTAAAACCCCAATAGGCAGCGGTAACAATGGCGTAGTTGCGCATATCAGATGCCGTGCGCTTCCATGATGCAGGCCAGGTCCACCATGCGGCAGGCATAGCCCATTTCATTGTCATACCAGGCATAGATTTTCGTCATGGTGCCATCTGTCACCAAGGTGGATGGCGCATCAATGATGGAACTGCGCGTATCGCGCGCATAATCGGCGGAAACCAAGGGCCGATCCTCATAGCCCAGAATACCGGCCAGTGGGCCTTGGGCAGCCGCGCGGAACAGCGCGTTCAACTCCTCGGCGCTGGTCGCACGCTGCAATTCAAACACGCAATCCGTGAGTGAGGCATTCAAAACAGGCGCCCGCACCGCATGGCCATTCAGCTTGCCCTTCAATTCGGGATAGATAAGCGCAATTGCCGTTGCACTGCCCGTGGTGGTGGGCTGCAAGGACAGCATGGCGGAACGCGCGCGGCGCAAATCCTTATGGGGCGCATCCACCACCACATTGGTATTGGTGGGGTCGTGAATCGTGGTGATCTGGCCATGCCTGATCCCAATCGCCTCATGCACTACCTTCACCACGGGGGCGAGGCAATTGGTGGTGCAGGATGCGGCAGTGACAATCGGGTGGCGCGCGGGATCATACAGCGCATCATTCACGCCAACCACGATATTGAGGACTGAGGCTTCCTTGACAGGTGCGGCGACAATCACGCGCTTCGCCCCGCGATCCAGATGCCCACGCAGGGTGGCTTCGGTCAGGAATTTGCCGCTGCATTCCAGCACCAGATCAACACCAATATCGCCCCAGGGAATCGCTGCCGGTGTCGCGTGTTCTGTGAAGCCGATGCGCTCATCACCAACGCGCAGCTGATCTGCGCCTTCCGCCGCGATGGGCGCGCGCCAACGTCCCTGCACGCTATCAAAAGTGAGCAAATGCGCGGTCGCCGCCGCACCGCCCTTCACTTCATTCACATGCAGAATATCCAGCCGATTGGCGCGGCGCGGATCATCCTCACCGCGTTCCGCCGCGCCGAAAGCGGCGCGGAACGCCAGGCGGCCAATGCGGCCCATGCCATTGATACCAACCCTCATGCCCGTGCCCCCGTCATTGGATTGCCCAAAGCTTCAACCCGTGCTTGCAGCGCCATGCGATCGAGTGTGGTGAAGGGAAGGCTGATGAAAATTTCCAGCCGGCGCCGCAGCGCCGCGTAAAGCTCATTCAGAAGCGTCGCGCGTTCGGCACCGGCGCCCGAGAATTTCGCGGGGTCCGGCAGGGGCCAGGCAGCGCTGGTGATGGTATCACCAAAATCCGGGCATCGCTGGCCTTCCAGCGTATCGCAAAGCGCGATGATGAAATCGAAACGCGGCGCATCGGTGTCGGCGAATTCTTCCCAGGATTTGGACCGCAAAGACGCGACATCATGCCCAAGAGCCTGAAGCTGCGCGAGCACTTCCGGCAAGGGGCCATCCGGCGCGGGCTCAGAACCCGCAGAATAGGCGCGAAAACGCCCAGCACCGATGCGGTTCAGAATGGCTTCCGCCATGATGGAGCGCGCCGAATTGCGGGTACACAGAAACAGCACCCGCAAGGCGCGTCCAGGCGCAGCGATGGGCGCTGTCGCCCCACCCAGAAATCCGACCAAAGCGGCAAAGGTCGCCGGGGCGCTAGCATAAAGCACCTGGCGCCCCTGGCGCTGCGGCGTGATCAGCCCAGCTTCTTCCAGCGCGCGTAAATGGAAGGAAAGCGTGGAAGGCGGCACGCCCAGAGCTTCGGCGATTTCTCCGGCGGGCAGGCCCTCAGGCCCCGCCCCTTGCAGGTTCTGGATCAGGGCCAGCCGGGTGGGCTGGCCCAAGGCGGCAAAAGCCGCGGCAGCGGATTCTGTTTCCATGTTTCCAGTATGGTGGCAAAATGGCCTGATGCACGTGAAGCTTTCATGACAGGGGCTGAGCCCTACCAGCCATTCACCCGATCCCAGACGGCAATCACCTCATCCCCGCCATCCAACACGTAGTAGCGGTCATGCGCCGCGACGGTCAGGCAGGTGTGGTTCGGCGCCACGCGTACCAAAGCCCCCACGGGAAGCTCCGCAAAGGGCAGCGGGCCATCGCCGCGCACTTCGCCATGTTCCTGATGGGTGCGCGCCACAATCGCCTCCCCAAAACGCCATTTGCCGTGGCGGTCCAGCATGACACCAAAGCCAAGATCCTTCGGCGCCGCCTGGGTGCTGCGATCCTTGGAAAGCGCGATGCCGCCCGCATCAATCAGCACCGCATTGCGATCCTGCTTGCGGGAGGTAACGGCGGACAATACCGTCACCACGATATCTTCCATGCCATGCGTGCCGATCTGCCCCTGGAACAAATCGCCGAACATATAGACGCCAGCGCGAATATCCGTGATGCCGGCCATGGATTGCCCGTAAAGCGCGGTGGGCGAAGACCCGGCCGAGACCACGCGCGGCGTGATACCCATGCCGCGCAAACGCTCGGCGGCCAGCACCGCGCCGGCGCGCTCAGCCTCCGCCACTTTGCGCATGCCGTCTTCGCTGCGTTCCGCATAGGAATGCCCGGCGTGAGTCATGATGCCAGCGCAGCGTGCCCCCAGGCGTTGAGCGATTTCCGCGAGTGCGGCTGAATCCGGCGCAACTCCGCCGCGACCTTCGCCGCAATCAACCTCGATCAATGTTGGCAAAACCCCGGGATGCGCGGCAATGGCGCTGGCCACTTCCAGATCATCGGTGATGATCTTCACGTCATTCCCCTGCGCATTGATCGCCGCGATTGAATCCAGCTTTTGCGGCGTGATGCCCACCGCGTAAATCTGATCGCGATAGCCACCACCGGCGAAATACCGTGCCTCGGCAATGGTGCTGACAGTGATCGGCCCATGATCCGGCGCTGCCAGCGCCGCAACTGCCAGGCTTTTTGCCGTTTTCATATGCGGGCGCAGCTTCAACCCGGGGTGCCGTGCCACGGCTTCCGCCATGCGCGCCACATTGCGCTTCAGAATGCCGAGTTCCAGCACCAGGCAGGGTGTGGGCAGATCATCCAGCTTCATGGCCAGTGCGCTTCCTTATCAATCGGCAGAACAGGTCTTGGCATATGCTTCCAGTCAAAGCGCGTGAGGATTGGGGAAGTAAGGCCGGGGCAATCCACTTCCACAATCTGTTCATGCTTAAAGAATTCATCGAAGCCACCACGGAAATGCCCGCGGGATTTCACCACCACCGCGCGCGCCTTGGCGACATCAAGGCCGAGATGTTCGAAGAACGCCGGGTCGGCGCATTGCGTGCGGATGGAAATCACCACCACCGTCATGCCGCCAATCTGCAAGGCCGCCGTGGCGCCAAGCGTCATGGCCGTGCCGGCGAAAATGCCGCGCCGCCCCGTCACGCGCCCATCGGAAAGCGCCACCACTTCCGCATCCGCGCTGAAGGGCTTGCTGAAGGGGTCATCCGCGGCGACATCGCGGTTGAAGCGCGCGGTGAAGCGCGCACCCTTGCCAAGCTTGTGCGCCTCCGCAGCCAAGGCAGGATCATGGATCACACCCACCAGGCAATCCTGCACACCGGCGCGATGGAAGGCTTCCAGAATCCACATGGTATTGCCGCGCCCGCCGCCGCCAGGATTATCCGCAACATCGGCGAAGGCAAGCGGCACGGCGCTATGCAGCGCCTTTTGCGTGGCATCTTCCAAAGCGGTCAGATTGGCGATGAAGCGCCCGCGCCTTTCCCATGCCGCGGCTGCCAGCCGATCCGCCAGCGCTTCCGCCGCAGCCTGATCTGTCGCGGTAATGATCACCGCCATGCCGTTGAAAGGCGTATCGCCATAGGCAAAGCCGCCCATGATGGAAACATTGGCAATGCGCTGATCTTGCGCCGCCCATTCCTGGCCGAGGTTGATCACCTCCGCATAAGGCCCCTGCGCGGTCAGCATGGAAACGGTGGGCGCCACAATCGGCAAGCGACGGAAGGCGCGATGGAAACGCTCACCTGCCAGAAGCCGGCGCATCAGCGCGGCACTTTCCGCGCCACGTTCGCGCATATCCAGATGGGGATTGGTGCGATAGCCGACAAAGGCATCCGTCAGCGTCACCATGCGGTCTGAAACATTGGCGTGTAGATCATAGGAGCAAACGAGGGGCACATCGCCCAGAATTTCCCGAATCAGCGCCTGCAAACTGCCTTCCGGGTCAAGATCAGCGGTGGCGAGCCCCGCGCCATGCAGCACGCAATAAACGCCATCAACGCGGCCTTTCAGCGCCACCAGCCCCTCGCGCCATTGGCGCATGAAGCCATCGAAAACG